>DASYIU010000220.1:0-12405 GCA_035997285.1 Methyloceanibacter sp.
CAAGCGCCTCCTGCCCGAGGGCAGCAAGCGCCTCATCTCGGGCAAGCTCGAATCCTATGACGGCTGGCTGCAGATGCCCCACCCAGACCACGTGACGGCGATCGACGGCGCGGGCACGCTCCCCCTACTCGAGCCCATCTATCCACTGACTGCGGGTCTCACCAATACGGGGCTGCGTAGAGCGATCGCCGAGGCGCTGGCGCGGCTGCCGTCTCTGCCTGAGTGGATCGCCGAGGGCTTTCGCGCGCAGAACGCTTGGCCGAGTTTCGCCGAGGCGCTGGCGCGCCTGCATGCGCCCGAGGCCGAGGCCGACCTTCTCTTCTCGGCGCCGGCGCGAGGCCGCCTTGCCTATGACGAGCTTCTCGCCAACCAGCTCGCCCTTGCCCTCATTCGCCGGCGGCTGAAGAGGCGCGCCGGACGGCGGCTTGCGGCGCGCGGCAAGCTCCGCATGGCGATCCTCGCCAAGCTCCCCTTTGCCTTGACGGTAGCGCAGAGGCGGGCGCTTGCCGAGATCGATGCCGATCTCGCCAGCCCTCACCGCATGCTGCGCCTGCTGCAGGGAGATGTCGGTAGCGGCAAGACCGTGGTGGCACTTCTTGCCATGGCGACCGCGGTCGAGGCCGGTGCGCAGTCCACGCTGATGGCGCCCACCGAGCTTCTGGCGCGGCAGCACCTCAAGACCATCAGCGAATTCGGCGCCGCCGCGGGGCTACGTATCGCCCTGTTGACGGGGCGCGAGCGCGGCCGTGAGCGTGTGGATCTCATTGAGGCGCTGGAGGAGGGCAGCATCGATATCCTCATCGGCACCCATGCCGTCTTTCAGGAGGGCATCGTCTTCCGCGATCTCGGCCTCGTCGTCATCGACGAGCAGCATCGCTTCGGCGTGCATCAGCGGCTCGCCTTGCAAGCCAAGGGGAGCGGCAGCGGGGCCGAGCTTCTGGTCATGACCGCCACCCCGATCCCGCGCACGCTTCTGCTCACCAGCTATGGCGACATGGACGTGTCGCGGCTCGACGAGAAGCCGCCAGGGCGGAAGCCCATCGCCACCCGCACCGTGCCGCTCGACCGGATCGAGGAGGTTATCGCCGGGGTTGAGCGCGCGGTCGCCGCGGGCGCGCAGGCCTATTGGGTGTGCCCTCTGGTCGCCGAATCCGAAGTGCTCGACTTCGCCGCGGCCGAGGCGCGCTACGCCGAGCTTCGCGCCCGCTTCGGCGATCAAGTCGGCCTCGTCCACGGCAGGCTGGCGGGCAAGGACAAGGACCGCGTCATGGCAGCATTCGCGTCCGGCGCGCTGACGATCCTGGTGTCGACCACGGTCATCGAGGTCGGCGTCGACGTGCCCCAAGCGAGCATCATGATCATCGAGCATGCCGAGCGCTTCGGGCTCGCCCAGCTTCATCAGTTGCGGGGCCGCGTCGGCAGGGGCGAAGCTGAGTCCTCCTGCATCCTGCTGTACCGGGCACCGCTCTCAGAGGCGGCGCGCGCGCGGCTGGGGGTGATGCGGCGCACCGAGGACGGCTTCCTCATCGCCGAGGAGGATTTGAAGCTACGCGGCGGCGGCGAGCTGCTCGGAACGCGGCAGAGCGGATTGCCTCTCTTCCGCATCGCCAGCCTCCCCGAGCACGAGGCGCTGCTTCAGGCGGCCCGCGACGCGGCGAAGCTTACTCTGGCGCGCGACCCCGAGCTGAAAGGACCGGGGGCCGAACCGCTCAAGCTCCTGCTCTATCTGTTCGAGCGCGACGATGCGATCAAGCTGATGCGGGCCGGGTGAGGACGAGAGGCTCAGACGACGGGCTCTTCCTCGTGCAGGGGCTTGGGCTCGGCGAGCTTGCGCACCGTGTCCTGATGCTCAGGAGAAACCAGACCTGCCGACACGACGAGCTTGGCGGCGTCCTCGACGGAAAGGTTGAGCGTGATGACCTCGCTCGCCCGCACGAAGACGATGAAGCCCGTGGTCGGGTTCGGACCGTTCGGCATGAACACGGTGATCAGCGGATTGCCGCCGCCGATCTTCTCCTCGACCTCTTGCGGCGGGTCGCCGGCCAGGAACACGATGGCGTAAAGCCCCTTCCTTGGAAACTCGATCAGCCCCACACGTTTGAAGGAGGTGCCGCTCTTGGAGAAGATGGTCGTGAAGATCTGCTTGAGCAGGCGGTAGACGCCACGCACCACCGGCATGCCGTCGAGCATCATCTCGCCGTAGCTTACGATGGTGCGGCCGAACAGATTGGCGGTGAGCGCGCCGACCACCATCAGGCCGAAAATGCCGACGATGAGACCCACGCCCGGCACGTTGAAGGGAAGGTAGTTCTCCGGCAGGTACGTCTGCGGCAGAAGCGGCTTCACCCAGGCGTCGACCAGATTGATGAACCACCACACAACATAGATGGTGATGGCGACCGGGCCGACGACGATGAGGCCGGTGAGGAAATAGCCGCGCAGACGGGCACCGAGATGCGAGGAGGCCGGCTCTCCAGCTGCCGCGAGCAGCGCAAGCTGGTCCTCCGGCTGGGTCGGGGTGTCGCGGTCTTGATCGGCTAAAGGCGTTAGCTTGTCCTTGGCTTTCATGGAACTTCAGGGGGTGACAGAGGGAAACGAACAGGCTCGTGAGGTGATGCAGAAGCGTTGATATAGCATGCCTCGTTATCAACCCTGAGGCGGCTTGGCCATGCCCTCCAGCTTGCAAGCGGTCATGCGGGAATGATGCGCTTTACGGCGTTGCGAGCAGACAATCAACTCCGCTTCGCTTCAGCGCATTGCAAAGCTTAAGGCTTTCCGCCTTGTCCGGGAAGGGTCCGATCTTGAGGCTGTAGAAGGTTCCGAAATTGCCGATGTCGACCTTTTCGATTTCCGGCTGCTTGCTGGCGAGCTCCGGGTTCTGACTGGCGACCTTCTTATAGAGCGCCTTCGCGTCCTCCTCCGACTGGCTAGTCGCCAGCTGCAGGCGATAGCCGCCGCCACCGGCCGCGGAAGGTGCTGCGGCCGGCGCGGCTGGCGGTTCCGCTTCGGCCGTTTTGTTGAACCAGCGTCCCCAGCCCTTGCTCTGCCCGCCGCCTTCGCTGCCGGAGGGAGCCTCCTGGGTTTCGGTCTTGGTCGTCCAGCTTGAATTGACCGGCGCGGGAGCGGCGGCCTGTGCAGGTGCCGCACGCGGCGCGCTCGGCGCCGGGGTGGGCGCGCTCGAAGCCCCTGCAGATGAACTCCCCGAAGAGTCGGTCAGAGAGCCGAACCAGCGGGTCAGGCGATTGCCGCTGCTGGGCGGGGTCGAATCTCCATTGACCGACGTACTCCACGAGCTTGGCGCGTCTCCCGCAGATTTCGGAGACGCGTCGGCGGTGCGGGTCGAAGGTGGCGCCGGGGCCTCCCCGCCTGAGACCGAAGTATTGAAGCCGGGCAACGGTTCGGCGCGCGCGCCAGCGCTCGATCCGCCCTGATCTTCGGGACGCACTTCAGTGGCGAAGGCGGCGATGTCGGCGGTGCCGGCAGACCCGCCACCCTCGGCAATGAGCTGATCGACCGCGCCGCTCCCTCCAAGCTTGCGCGCTTGCGCAAGCTCCGCCTCGCCTTGGCTCGACAGCCCCGCGGCCTGGAAGGCTAGTCCTCGATTGACCAACGCTTTGACGCGGTCCTGATCCGGGAGCCCGAGCCAGATCGCAGCGCCCAGATCGGCAATGGCGCGGGCTGGCTGGCCGAGCTTGCGGTAGGCGATGCCCCGCAGATAGAGCGCTTTGGCAGCCTCGCCCGGAGAGGCGTTCTCGGAATTGACCGTAGCCGACAGCTGCCGCACGGCATTGTCGTATTTGCCTGCGGCGAGCGAAGCGGCCCCGCTCTTGAGGCCGGCGTCTTCGGCCAGCGCCGGGCCAAGCGCGGAGAGAAGCGCAAGCGCTGCGCCGAAAATGCACCCGCGCGGCAAGATGCGCACGCGCGGGAAGAGGCGCCCGCCGAAAGTAAGACGGCGCGGCCGGAAGCACTTCCGATGATCCGCCATGTCATTGCTCAAACAAAGAAATCGGGCAAATCCGAGGCTGTAGACTATTCTACTGTCACGGATTTTGCGAGGTTCCGCGGCTGATCCACGTCGGTGCCCATAAACACCGCGGTATGATAGGCAATCAACTGTACCGGCACGGCATAGACGAGCGGCGTGACGAAGCGGTGCACCGGGGGCACCGCGAGATGGGTTGAAATCGCGCAACCGGTGCTCGCCGGATCGGCGTCGCTGACCAGCACGATCTGCCCTCCCCTGGCCGCAACCTCCTGCATGTTCGAGACGGTCTTGTCGAAAAGGTCGTCGCGCGGCGCAATGACGATAACCGGCATTTTCTCGTCGATCAGCGCGATTGGCCCGTGCTTCAGCTCGCCTGCGGCATAGCCTTCGGCGTGGATGTAGGAGATCTCCTTGAGCTTGAGCGCACCTTCAAGGGCGATCGGGTAGCTCGAGCCGCGGCCGAGATAGAGCACGTCCCGGGCCTTCGAGAGCCGGTGGGCGAGCGTCTCGTAAGGCCGCTCGTCGCGCAGCACCGTCGCCATGTGGCGCGGGACCTCTGTCAGCGCCTGGACGAGCTCGGCCTCGAGCGCAGGCCCGATAAACCCGCGCGCCTTGCCGGCGGCGATGGCGAGGCAGGCGAGCACCGTGAGCTGGCAGGTGAAGGCCTTGGTCGAGGCTACGCCGATCTCGGGACCGGCGAGCGTCGGCAGGACACAATCGGACTCTCGCGCGATGGAAGACTCGCGCACATTGACGACCGAGACGATGTGCTGGCCTTGGGCGCGGCAGTAGCGCAGCGTCGCCAGCGTGTCTGCCGTCTCGCCCGACTGCGAGACGAACAGGGCCGCGCCACCCTCATCGAGCGCCGTCTCGCGGTAGCGGAATTCCGACGCGATATCGAGGTCGACGGGAAGCCGCGCCCAGCGCTCGAACCAGTATTTGGCGACGAGGCACGCGTAGAAGGCGGTGCCGCAGGCCGAGAGCGAAAGGCGGCGAAGGTTAGCAAAGTCGAAGGGAAGCGCCGGCATGTCCACGCGGTTCGCGGCAAGATCGATATAGGCGGCAAGCGTGTGTCCGATCACTTCCGGCTGCTCGTAGATCTCCTTGGCCATGAAGTGGCGGTGGTTGCCCTTGTCGACGACGAGAGCGGCCGCATGCGAGCGGGTGACCGGCCGCTCGACCGCCTTGCCGCTTCGGTCGCGGATGGCGACGCCTTTACGCGTCAGCACCCCCCAGTCGCCGTCCTCGAGATACGCGATCGCGTCGGTGAACGGGGCGAGCGCGATGGCATCTGAGCCGACGAACATCTCGCCGTCGCCATAGCCGATGGCGAGCGGGCTGCCCTGGCGCGCCACGATCATCAGATCGTCGTAGCCGCGGAAGATCATGGCCAGCGCGAAGGCGCCTTCGAGGCGCTTCAGCGTGTTGTAAACGGCGCGGACGGGATCGCTGCCCGCCTTCAGCTCGCGGCTGATGAGATGGGCGATGACCTCGGTATCGGTGTCGCTGGTGAACTCGGCCCCCTCGGCGATGAGCTCCTGTTTCAGCTCGCGGAAGTTCTCGATAATGCCGTTATGCACCACCGACACTTGCTCGGTCATGTGCGGATGCGCATTAGCCTCGACCGGCTTGCCGTGGGTGGCCCAGCGGGTATGGCCGATGCCGATGTCGCCGTAGAGCGGGGAGGATTTGAGACGCTGCTCGAGATTGCGCAGCTTGCCCTCGGCGCGCCGGCGGCCGAGATGGCCGTTCTCGACGGTGGCAACGCCCGCGGAGTCGTAGCCGCGATATTCGAGGCGCTTCAGCGCATCGACCAGTTGCTCGGCGACCGGACCTTTGCCGAGAACGCCAACAATCCCGCACATCGTCCCCTACTCCCTCGAATTTTTTCTACTGACTAATTGGCGCGGTTATGTGTCGCAATTCACGAGCTATGTCCCTTTGTTTCCGCCGTTCTTAGGCTTAGCGCGACTGCGCCGCTCGCGCACCCGCGCGGCCCAGCCTTTGCGCTCCTCCTGCGGCGCACGGCTCAGCGCCAGAGCACCGGCGGCAACGTCCTTGGAGATGACGCTGCCTGAGCCAATATAGGCGCCCTCCCCGATCTTGACCGGAGCGACCAGCGAAGAGTTCGAGCCGATAAACGCCCCTGCCCCGATCTCGGTGCGGTGCTTGGCGAAGCCGTCATAGTTGCAGGTGATGGTGCCGGCCCCGACGTTAGCGCGGGCGCCGACGCTCGCATCGCCAATGTAGGTGAGATGGTTAACCTTGGCGCCCTCGGCGATCTCGGCCTGCTTGATCTCGACGAAGTTGCCGACATGGGCGTCCTTGGCGAGGGAAGCTCCGGGCCTGAGCCGCGCGAAGGGTCCGACGATGGCGCCGGGTCCGATCCTCGCGCCTTCGATATGGCAGAAGCCTCTGATGGTGGCGCCGTCCTCGATGACGACGCGCTCCCCGATCACCACATTGGGCTCGATCACCACGTCTTTGCCGACGCGCGTGTCATGGCTGAGAAAGACCGTCTCAGGCGCCGTCAGCGTTGCGCCATTGGCCATGACGAGCGCGCGGAGGCGCCGCTGCATGGCGGCCTCGGCATGCGCAAGCTCGGCGCGGGAGTTGACGCCGAGCACTTCCTCCTGGTCCGACAGCACCATACGCGCTTCGAGCCGGTCGCCGCGGGCGAGCGCCACGGCATCGGTGAGATAGAACTCGCCCTTCGCGTTGTCGTTGCCGATGCGACCGAGGAGACCGAGCAAGGTCTTGCTCGAGCGGAAGGCCATGATCCCAGAATTGCAGAGGGTGAGCGCGCGCTCCTGCTCGCTGGCGTCCTTCTCTTCGCGGATGCCGGCGAGCCCTCCCCGGTCGTCGAGAAGGAGCCGGCCATAGCCGGTCGGGTCCTCGGCCTCGAAGCCGATCACGACGAGATCGGCGCCCGCCTCAAGCTCGCCGCGGACGCTCGCAAGCGTCTCGGGCCGCAAGAGCGGCGTGTCGCCATAAAGAATGAGCACGTGACCCTGGAAGTCCTCGAAGGCTTCCCGTGCCGCCTTGACCGCATCGGCAGTCCCGCGCTGCTCAGCCTGGACGAAAGTCTGCAGCTTCGAATCGAGCGCGCTTGCCGCTGTGGCCACCCCCTCCATCCCAGGCCCGATGACGACAGCGGTGCGGTCGATCGAAGCCCCCTTGGCGGCACGGAGCACGTGGGCGAGCAGGGTCGCACCGGCGAGCCGGTGCATCACCTTGGGCAGCTGGGACTTCATGCGGGTGCCCTTGCCGGCGGCAAGGACGATGGCGAGAGCAGAGGGTTGGGTCATGCAGGTCTAGGTCGGCGCCGATTTACGCCTTGGAGATCCAGCAAAAAGCGTGCCCCGAGGGCTGGAAAAGGAGTTGGTGACACTTAAGGTCGTTAATCCTGTCTTGCGAGGGTCGAAGGCCGAATCGCTTGTCACGAGCGCACCGAAGGCGAACTGTCTAGTCCAAAGCCAAGACGAGGGCCATAACCCTCGCGTTCGTCGCGCGGGCAACGGTGAAATTGACCGATGAGGCAGAGTGAGTAAATCTGCGGTTTGGCGGCGGCACCAATCTTCGGCCAAGCCTTATTGGCGTCGCTTTTGCGCCTGATTTTCTGAGCGGGAGGGCTTCGAACCCCATGATCAAGGATCGCCGGAGCGGCCGTAGCGGTTCGCGGAACTGGACGCGAGGCGTTTTCGCGTTCTTCTGGATCGTGCTCGCCGGCTTTTCGGGCCTCTATCTGCTCAGCGTCTTCGTCGACCCGAGCGCCCTTGGCGGCCAGCTCGTCAGGTTCAATCCGCTCCCGGGCGGCGCGCCGTCCTCCGGGAACGATGCGTTCGGCTCGGACCAGATATCAGGCCATCTCACCAATGAAGGAAGCGACCCCGAGCTCGCCGAGATCAAGGCCGCGCTGCGCCAATTGTCCCAGCAGATGGCCGAGCTCAACACGCGGCTGAAACCGATCGAGAAGGTGGTGGGGCCCGTCGCATCATTGCCCTCTACCCCCTCTGTCACCCCCTCCCCCTCCACGCCCGAGCCGGCCGCACCTTCGGTTGCGCCATCGAGCCCGATCAAGAAGCCTGAGGCGACATCGGCGCCAGTCTCTCCTCCGCCGGCCACCGCGCCAGCCGAGCAAGCCAAGGCGACCGAGAAGCCGACCCCTCCGTCCGTCAAGCCTGCCGAGAAGCCGCCAGAGGTGAAGGCCGCGGAGAAGCCCGCCGAGCCGCCGGTGGAAACGCCGAAGCCGACCCAACAAGCCGCTCTCGAGCCTAAGCCCACGCCGCCATCGAGCCCGAAGCCCGCCGAGCCTCCATCGGTGGCAACGGCCCCGATGGACGACGTTCCTGAGGACGACAGCACCGGCGACACTTCGGCGCCGGAGCCGGCGGCATCTGCGGAAGCGCCCTCCCCGTCATCATCAGGAACGAATGACAGCGCCAAGCCAGCCAGCCCAACAGAGAGCGCCAAGCCCGCAGGCAGCACCGAGAGCGCAAGCTTGGATCCGGTCGCTCTGCCGCCCGCAGCCAATGACGGCAGCACGCGATACGGCATCGAGATCGGCGTTGTGGCCAAGCAAGACGGTCTGCGTCCGCTGTGGCGCGAGTTTCTCACCAATCATTCGGCCCTCGTCGCCGGGCTACAGCCAAGGCGCGTGCTTGCGCCCGACAAGAAGTGGCGGCTGATCGCCGGCCCCTTCGCCAACGCCGCTGAGGCAACTCAAGCGTGCGCTCTGTTCAAAAAGGCGTCGCGGCCTTGCGAGGCCACGGTCTACGCAGGCGACTCGCTGTAGTTGAGCTTGCTCTAGGTTGGAGCATGATCTTTTCGGAAAACCGGTACCCACTCTTCCGGATCATGCTCTAGTCACCGCCGAGAAAGAGCCGGCCCATGTCGGGGTTGCCGAGTAGCTCCTTGCCGTGGCCCGCTTTGATCAGCCGCCCTGCCACCAGCACGTAGCCCACATCGGCGAATTCGAGACCCTTCCGCGCGTTCTGCTCGACGATGACGAGGGTCTTGCCGTGATCGCGCAACTGGGCCAACGTCGCGAAGATCATGTCGATGGC
Organism: Methyloceanibacter sp.; assembly: GCA_035997285.1. Lineage (GTDB taxonomy): Bacteria > Pseudomonadota > Alphaproteobacteria > Rhizobiales > Methyloligellaceae > Methyloceanibacter. The sequence goes on from DASYIU010000220.1 coordinate 9,052, forward strand.
GCGCGGCTCGAGCCCGATCGAGGGCTCGTCGATGAGCAGGACCTCAGGGTCCATGATCAGCGCGCGCGAAATCTCGAGAAGCCGCCGCTCGCCGCCTGACAGCACGCGGGCGCGTTCATGACGGCGCGCTTGAAGCGCGGGATAACGGTCGAGCACGGCTTGCGCCGCCCGCTTCGCCTCCGAGGGAAGATCGAGCAGATAGCCGCCCATGAGGAGGTTCTCCTCGACGGTCATGTCGGGGAATACGGAGTCCTTCTGCAGCACATAAGCGAGCCGCGCGGTGCTCAGCTTCTCGCTCGCTGGGAGCTTGCCGATGTCGCTGCCCGAAAGGGTGACGGCGCCAGAGAAAATGCGGGCAAAACCGTAGATGGCATTGAGCACCGTCGACTTGCCGGCGCCGTTGGGGCCAACCAGGCACAGCGAACGGCCGCGGGCGACGCGAAGCGAGACGTCCCTGACACGTGCATGCGTCCATAGCCGGCATGGAGCCGATCGACGGCGAGGAGCGGCGGGCCAACCGCGAGGCGGTCGAGCTCGGCGACGGGGACGCCGCCCTCCTCCCACTCCTGACCACACGCTGTCGAGGCCTTCGCCATCACGCCGCCCCGAGATAGGCGTCGAGCACTTTTGCGTCGCGCCTGATGGTTTGCGGCGAGCCTTCGGCGAGAAGCCGTCCGTGGGCGAGACAATAAATGTGCTCAGCCAGGCCCATGATCACCGGCATGTTGTGCTCGATCACCAGCAACGTCAGCCCGCGCGTTTTGTTGGCGGCTTTGAGGCGATCGATCAGGCTTTCGATCAACACCGGGTTGAGGCCGGCCGTCGGCTCATCGAGCAAGAGTATTTCAGGGTCGTTGATGAGCGCCATGGCCAGCTCGAGCAGCTTCTGCTGCCCGAAGGAGAGATCGCCGGCAAGGACGTCACGCTTCTCGGCAAGACCCACGAAGTCGAGCAGCTCACAGGCCTGAGCGTCCGCTTCCCTGCGGGCCCGGCGAAACAGGCGAGCGAAGGACGCCGACCTGATCGAGGCCGAGATTAGCAGGTTCGCGTGCGCGCTCATGCGCGGATAGACGCGGGGCCGCTGAAAGGTGCGGATGATGCCGGCGCGGGCGATCTCGCCGGCCAAGAGCTTCGAGATCTCCTTGCCGTTGAAGCGGATCGAGCCGGCATCGATCGGGAAGACGCCGGCGATGCCGTTGAACAGGGTGGTCTTGCCCGACCCGTTCGGCCCAATCAGCCCGACAATGGCGCCTTGCTTCACGCTCAAGCTCACCTTGTCATTGGCGACGATACCGCCGAAGGTCTTGGTCACGCTCGTGAGTTCGAGCATCGCGCTCATGAATGACTCGCCTTGGGAGACGCGGTTTCGTCCTCCGCCGCGATGTCAGGCTTTGGCCCGAAGCGTTCGCGCACGAAGCCCACAATGCCGGCCGGAAAGAACACGGCGACGGCGACGATCAGGACACCAAGCGCCACCCTCTGCCAGCCGAGCAGATAGGTCCAGAACAGCTCCTTGGTGAGCTGGAAGAGAACCGCGCCGACGATCGGCCCGAGAAGCGTCCCCTTGCCGCCAAGGAGCGCCATGAGGATCATCCACACGCCGATGGTGGCACCGGCAAATGCCGTCTCGGTCGGATCGATGAAACGGACGAGATTGCCATAGATGGCCCCGGCGGCGCCTAAGAATCCCGCGGCGAGGACCCAGGCCGTCACCTTGGCAGCGTGCACCCTAAGCCCCATGGCCTCAGCCTTGTCCTCATCGTCCCTGATCGCGTTCAGTGCCAGACCGAAGCGGGTCGACAGGAGCCAGGCAAAGACAAGCGTGCAGGAAACGGCAAGCGGAAGCGCAAGATAATAGAGGAGCAGCCCGACATCGCCGAGGGTCGTCGGCGGATTGGGGGTGAGCATACCGGAGCCTGCCCCGATCCAGGGAATGCCGGCCGCAACCTGCCCCGCGGCGAGCCCGAGCCCGAGCGTGCAGATGGCGAAATAATGCCCGCGCATCGACAACACGAGAGAGCCGAGCAGCCAGGCGACAAGGGCGCTCGCCGCCGCAGCTGCCGGCAGCCCGAGCGCAAGCCCGGTCAGGAACTGGGATGCGTCGAACACGAACTCAGTGCCGCCTCCCTTCGCCTCGGTGTAGAGCCCGACATCGTAGAAGAGCCCGACCTGGACGATGGCCGAGACATACATGCCGACGCCGACGAAGAGAACATTGCCGAAGGAGTTGTAGCCCATCTGCCCGCCGACCAAGTCCCAAGCGAGCGCGAACACGATGAAGAGGAGAAGCTCGGTCAGTTGCGACTGATAGGCGGGGCCCAAGAGCGGCGCGGCCACGCCAACGCAAAGAATCGCCGCGATGAGAACGAGGCGCTGGGGCGTGAGGGCGAGAGGAATGCGCATCGGCCTATCTGAGATAGAGGCGCTTGCGCTTCAGCCGCCAATTGCGGAGCACGAGCAAGGCCACCAGAAGCACGAAGACGAAGGCGATCTGATATTGCGGCCCAAGGATAAAGCCCGCGAAGCTCTCGGCGATACCGAGCCCTAACGCCGCCCAGACGACGCCGGCAAGATTGCCCAGCCCCGCCAGCACCACGATCATGAACGAGCGGACGGTATAAGAGAGCCCGCTATAAGGGTGGATGGTATAGGCCATCGAGGCGAGCCCACCGGCAGCGCCGCAGATAGCGGCATTGAGCGCGTAGGTGAGGCGATAGACCTTGCGCGTCTCGATGCCGAGAACGCTCGCAGCGCGCGGCTCCTGCGCCGTGGCGCGGATGGCCTGGCCTTGGCGCGAGCGGGCAAGAAACCATGAAAGCGCCGCGCCGAGGGCAATGCAGGCGACAAAGACGAGCGCCTTCACTTTGGCCACGCCGACCAGCCCGTCGAAGAAGAACCAGCTGCCGAGCCCGCTGTCGGCGATGCGGTCGGCACCGCCGAAGGCGCGCGCCATCAGCTGCTGCAAAATGATGGCGATGCCGAACGTCGCCAGCACCGAATTGAACATTTCGCGGCCGATCAGGTGCACGATCACGGTCTGGAACAGGACCCAGCCGAGCGCATAGAGCGCCACCGCCGCGATCGGCACGGCGAGAAGCGGGGGCACCCCGTGCCCGGCGCACAGCACGGTGATGAAGCCGCCGAGCATGACGAACTCCCCTTGGCAGACGTTGACGATATCGGTCACGCCCCAGACGAGCGCCATGCCGTAGGCGGCGAGCGCGAACACGGCGCCGACCAGGATGCCGTCGATCAGGAGCTGGAGGCCGAGCGCCGGCGCATCGACCAGAATGACAAGATTGCCGATCATGCCGCCCGCGCCCGCGCTTCCCTGCAGCCGCAGTCCCCTCGCGG
>DASYIU010000221.1:0-3311 GCA_035997285.1 Methyloceanibacter sp.
ACGATCACAAGGTCGCGGTGGCGGGTTGCAAGGTCTTGGGCGAGAGCGAGCTCGCCGATCATCACTTCGCCCGCATGATGAAGATGGGCGACTGAGGGCGACCATGGGTTAGGCGCCGAGAGCGCTATTGCCTGGAGTTACATTACGATAGCGCGCTCAGTTTTGTGTAGGAGGGTTGTCGCCATGCTTGAAGGAAGGGACTGCCGACTGCTTAGCCATCGCCAATACCGCTGTCCTCATGCGGCTCATCGACGAGTTCATCGAGCGCGGCCTTATTGGTCGACAAGGCGCCAATGCCTTGTTGGCGACTCCGCAGACACTCTCGCAAATTGCCCGAATGCAGATCACAGCAATTTCGAGGAGGCCGTCAGGATCATCCGCAAGGAGCTGATGCCGAGACTCGCGGAGCCGGTGCGGGCGCGCTGAGCGCGCTCGGATTCTTTAGTAAAATCAACGGCTTGCCGCGGCCGTGCGGCGTGGAGCACTGAACCATGCGGCGTTTGTGGGCTAGGCCCTTGGGTGATAAAATTGCGCCTCGGGGATGGCGGCGTAACGAGCTCACGAGGAGGAGTGTGTCATGGGTTTACCTGACAACATTTTTGGTTCGGACAAGAGTTCCCCAGTCCCCGGCGGCAGCGTAGCGAAGCCATTGATCATTGCGCTGCTCGCGCTTCTCGCCTCGCGCTACATGAGTGGCAAAGCCAATCAGCAGGCTGGCACGCCAGCACCGGCGCCGGCACCGCGGTCCCCTGATCCAGTGCCCTCGTCAGACCCCTCACCGGGCAATGTGCTTGACGGGCTCGGCGGGCTCATCAAGCAATTCCAGCAAAAGGGATTGAGCGACACGATCGACACCTGGATCAATCCCGGCGCCAACAAGGACATCTCATCGCGCCAAGTTTCCGATGCGCTCGGCAGTGACGTGGTCGACGAGCTGTCGCGGCGCACGGGCCTGTCGCGAGACCAGGTGGTGGCGGAGCTGGCGCGAATGCTTCCGAACGTGGTCGACAAGCTTACCCCGGACGGCCGATTGCCGACCCGGGCCGAGATCCAACGGTTGATGGGCTGAGGCCTTGAACGGCCGGAACAACGCAGCGAGGTGACTTGATATGTCGATTCTAGCCTGGATTGTCTTGGGCCTGATCGCCGGCTTCATCGCCAGCAAGCTTTACAGTGGCTCCGGTCAGGGCTTTCTGATGGACATTGTGCTCGGCATCGTCGGCGCCGTGCTCGGCGGCTATCTCTTCACCGCTCTCGGCGCCACTGGCATCACCGGGTTCAACCTCTACAGCATGTTCGTCGCGGTCATCGGCGCGGTGGTGCTTCTCGCGGTCTACCACGCGATCGCGGGGCGCTCCGGCTGATCCGATGACTGAGGCGGCCCGGACTTTTGGGCCGCTCGCCTTTGAATACCTTCGGTAGTGGGCCTCGAGCTCGCTGCCGTCGGCGCTCTGCTGGCAAGCGATTTCGCTGAATGGGCGCCTAACCCTCGTCTCGCGAGTTGTGTTGCCGCCCATCCCATGCTTTCTTTCCCCACCTTTTGGGGAGCCCAGCCGTATGCCGAGTTCAAATGCGCGCAAGACTAAAGGCGAGCGCGCAGCGCCAGAGCAGTTCGAGAACGTCGCCTGCCCTTTTTGCGGCATGATTTGCGACGACCTCACCGTCGAGCGAACCGATAAGGGCCTCAAGGTTCTTAAGAATGGTTGCGGGAAGTCGATCGCCGGCTTCGAGCGCAGGCTGCCTCCTTCGCGCCCACAGGTCGGCGGCAAGGACGTCGAGCTCGCCAAAGCCATCAAGGAAGCGGCCAAGCTGATCGGGAAGGCCGAGCTTCCTCTTTATGGAGGCCTCGCCACCGACGTCGAGGGTATGCGCGGGGTGATGGCGCTTGCCGAGCGCAGCGGCGGCATCGTCGATCATGCGCTGAGCGAGGCGCAATATCGCAACTTCAAGATCCTCCAGACGACGGGCTGGACGACCTCGACTCTGACCGAGACGCGCAATCGCGCCGATCTCATCATCATCGCTGGCAGCGATGTGCATAAGCTCCACCCCCGCTTCTTCGAGAAGATCGTCTCGCCGCCCGATTCGATGTTCGACGTGACGGCGCCGAAGCGCAGGGTCGTCTTCATCGGCAAGGGGCTCGACAAATCGGCCGCCAAGGGATCGCGCATCGGCGAGGTCATAACTCTTCCGTGCAAGCCCGAGCAGGCTGGCGAGGTGGTGGGGGCGCTCAGAGCGCGGCTCAGCGACTTCCGGCTGAAGCCGCTTGCGATCGACGGCGTCGCGCTTGCCGATATCGATGCGCTTGCCGAGCTGTGCCGAAAGGCTAAATACGGCGTGGTGGTATGGGCGCCGCCAAGCCTCGACTTTCCGCACGCCGAGCTTGCCGTCGAGCAGTTCACCGGGCTCGTCAAGGATCTCAATCAGACCACGCGGTTCGCGGGTCTTGCGCTAGGCGGCGCCGAGGGTGCGACCACCGCGGGCGCGGTCTCGACCTGGCAGAGCGGTTATCCGCTCCGCGTGAGCTATGCGAGTGGCGCGCCCGACTACGACCCCTACCGCTACGCTATCGGCCGCATGCTGAGGGAGGGGGAAGGGGATCTCTTGGTGTGGATCGCGTCGATCTCGCCCGACCTCTCGCCTCCCGCGACCCAAGTCCCCACCATCGTGCTCGGCACCCCGGGCCTCGTTCTTGCCAAAGCTCCGGCCGTGTTTATCCCCGTGGGTACGCCAGGGGTCGACCATGCCGGGCGTCTCGTTCGCGTCGACAATGTCGTGTCCTTGCCGCTCAAGGACCTCGGCCGGGCGGCGCTTCCGCCCGCCGCCGACGTGCTCGCGGCCATCGAAGCCGCGCTCTAGGTCCGGAGCCTCCACAGAATGCTCATTAAGCTTTCCGGCGGCAAGGTCTACGACCCCGCTAACAAGGTCAGTGGCGAGGTCCGCGACATCTATGTCGAGGACGGCAAGATCGTCGCGACGAAGCAGGGCGCCCGCGCCGACGAGACCTACGATCTCAAAGGCCGGATCGTGATGGCCGGGGCCATCGACCCCCATACCCATATCGGCGGCGGCAAGATGACCATCGCCCGCATGCTGATGCCGGAGGACCATCTGAAGGATGAGGTTCAGCGCACGGAGTTGACCCGGGCAGGCACCGGTCATGCCGTGCCCTCGACCATGATCACCGGCTATCGCTACGCCGAGATGGGCTACACCGCCTGCTTCGAGCCGGCCATGCTCCCCGCCAATGCCCGCCAGGCGCATATGGAGATGGGCGATACGCCGATGGTCGACAAAGGCGCCTTCGCCAT
>DASYIU010000222.1:0-12156 GCA_035997285.1 Methyloceanibacter sp.
AGCGCGGATTACCCCGCGATCGCCGATCTCACCGGCGATGTTGTCTATGCGCGCTTGCAGAAGGGCAGCGACGCCCTTCTGGCGGCCTATCCGCCAGCGCAGCTCGACAAATGGGCTGACCGCGCCCGCGTTTGGGCAGAAGGCGGCGCCCCAAGCGATCTTCCTGTGGTGGATTCCGGGCAGAAGCCTGAGGCTAAGCCCCGCGACGTGTTCCTCTATTTCATCCACGAGGGGAAGTTGCGCGCTCCTGCCGCAGCCACGGCGCTCATCGAGCGGCTCTGATAAGTGCTCGCTAGAGCAAGGCTTTCTCCACCCCGCGTCGAATTGACGTAGGCGAAATCGCATCCTTCCGCGTTGTTCAGTAGCATTCACAGACGGGAGGCGCTGCCGGCAATATTCGGGAGACTTCGATGTCTGATCGTACACGCAACTCCCTCGAGCCCAGCGCCGCGGCCATGGGCCCGCAGCAACCCCCTGAGACCGTCGGCGTCCATCCGGCCGCGGTCGAGATCGCCGTCGCCGGCGCCGTCTGGTTCCTCGTGGTGTCCTGGCTCGCCTTCGGTTCTGGCGGGGAGATCGACTATCTGCTCGTCATCGTGACACTATTTTTCGTGATCTTCTTCACGCTCTTTCTGCTGACCGCTTCCTATAGCCTGCACGACAAGCGCTGGCCTGTGCGGGACACGAGCTTTCGCGAGTTCCTCAACAGCACCGTCGGCACCGCGACCGGCGATGAGCGTGGGCGCGACGTGCTGATCGAGGTTGCGCTGGTGCCGGTCTCGCTTGCTCTTGCGGCGACTCTGATCGGTCTGGCGCGGGTGTTCCTGGGCTAGCCGAGACGTATGCGGGGCGCTCAGTCGGCCCCTCTTCCGGCTTTGCTCGCAAGCTTGGCTGCTTTGGCGAGCAGCTGCTCGCGGTCTTCGGCGAAGCCGCCCTCGACCCATTCCGCTTCGAGGCTTCGCAGCGTCTCGCCGATCTCCGGACCCTTGAGGTCGCCAAGCGCCATGATGTCCGGCCCGCGCACCGGGAACTCGGGGACCTGCCAGCGGTCGGCGAGGGTAAGCGCTTGGCGCCAGCGCGGATCTTCAGGCGAAGCGCCTGCATCAGCCCAGGCCATCAACACATGCGCCTCAAAGGTGCACTGACTGAGCCGATAGAGCGCCCGCTTGGCGGCATCTTCGTCGGGCAGAACAAGCTTTGCATGGTCGGCAGCGCCAAGCTCAAGCATCGCCTGCGCGGCATTGGAGAGGTGCAAACGCGCGGCAAGACGCGAGGCGTCCTCCGGCACGAACACGGCAAGGGCGGCAAGCCTGAGCGCGGCATCGAGCGTCAATCCCTGCGCGGTCTCGATGGCGACCAGCCGCGCGAAGCGCATTAAACGCGGCGCGCCGCCAAGGACCCCCGTGAGCAACCCGTGATCGTAAAGCGCCTCGATCGCGCCGAGCGCGCCAGGGGCCACGAGAAGGCGGCGCAACTCGGCGGCGACACGCTCAGGCGAGAGCTGGTCGAGCCCACCCCTCAGCCTCACCGCGGCTTGCAGCCCCTCCGCGTCGAGGGGGCCCTTGCCGTAATAGGCGTTGAAGCGGAAGAAGCGCAGGATGCGTAAGTAATCCTCTTTTATGCGTTCCTCCGCATCGCCGATGAAGCGCACGCGGCCGGCGGCAAGATCGCGGTAGCCGCCAAGCGGGTCGTACACCGTGCCGTCGCTTGCCGCGTAGAGCGCATTCAGCGTGAAGTCGCGCCGGCGCGCGTCCTCTTCCCAATTCTCGGTGAAGGCGATGGTGGCGTGCCGGCCGAAGGTCTCGACGTCGCGCCTGAGCGTGGTCACCTCGAAGGGCACGCTTCCCGCAATCACCGTCACCGTGCCGTGCGCGATCCCGGTCGGCACCGCCTTCAATCCGGCTTGGCTCGCAAGCGCCATCACCTTGTCGGGCGGGGCCGTGGTGGCAAGGTCGATCTCGGTGACCGGCAACCCGAGCAAAGCGTTGCGCACCGCGCCTCCGACCACACGGGTCTCGACGCCGGGCGCGCTAAGGGCGGCAAAGACGCGCCCCGTCTCCGGCCGCTTCAGCCAGTCGGCATCTTTGAGCGAAGGGGGAGCGGAGGAGCCCTTTACCGCGTTCTCGGGCATCAGACCCCGCCGTCAGTCGATCTCGCCAGGCTTGATGACGCCGTCATCGAGACTCGGCGGATGATACACGCCACCGGGCTTGCCGCCTGAGAACTGGATCAGCGTCGCCATAGTGATGAGCAGGAGCCCGCATCCCGCGGCGAGCAGCCACACGACGGGCGCACCCTGCCAAATGCCCGCGGGCGCCGCTCCCTTCACCGCGAGCATATAGCCCGCGTAGATCAGAAAGGGCAGCGCGAACAGAAGGATGTCGATCAGCGCGATGCGCAACATCGAAGGGCGGCCTCTCTCTGGGAAAACGCGTCCGCACCATAACGGCGGCAGCTTAACAAAGCGAGTGGCGCTAAGGTCTCAGCTCGATGTGGCGGGGAAGGGGAAGAACGTCCCTCTGCTCCAAACCCCGGCCCTCTCGAGGCTTTGGCCCTCGACGGCTAAGGCCGCGAGCTCGTAATAGACCGGGCGGGCAAGCCGCGCTCTCAATCCCCCGCGCACGACGACGAAGGGGATCACGCTCCCCCGAGGTCCGGTTTCGAAGCCGAGAGGATGCTCGCCGTCGGCCGTCACCACGTCGTCCACATTGGTGCGAAAGGACAGGCGCTGCGCCGCGCCACTCCCCTCTCGCCACATCTCCACGGCGACGAAGGGCGCGCCCTCGACCTCGATCGACACCTTCTCGATCGGGGTGACCAGGAAGTAAGCGCCGTCGTCGTCCAGGCGGAGCACCGAGGCGAAGAGCTTGACGAGCCCCGGCCGTAGGATCGGGCTCCCCTGGTAATACCAAGTGCCGTCGCGGCCGATCTTGAGCCCGATATCCCCGCAAAAATTAATGTTTGGCAATGCTGCCGAACGCGGTTTGCCGCGGGCCTCCTCAAATGCTACGAGAACGTCTCTTTCGTCTTGGTCAGGCATCTCTTTATGCCGCTACTGACCCGCTACCTCTGCGCCGCCGGGGAGCCCTGGCGCAAGCAGTCCGCCCAACACGATTGTGACCAATTTGCCACCGAAAGTGCTTCCGTCCCCCGAGGCCTTTGGCCCTATAGTCCACTATGACCAAGATCGAGCCAAACTAAAGCCATGACAACACTTGCCCCCACCGAGACCCAGCTGATCGATCGTATCGAGGAAGTTGGCGCCAAGATCGAGAAAGTGCGCGAGACCACGGCCTCCATCATTTTTGGCCAGGAGCGGGTCATCGACCTTGCGCTGATCACGCTTCTGTCCGGCGGACATGCCCTCCTGATCGGGGTGCCGGGCCTCGCCAAGACGAGCCTGGTCGAGACCCTTGGCGCTGTGCTTGGCCTCCAGAACAAGCGCATCCAGTTCACCCCCGACCTGATGCCGTCCGACATCGTGGGCTCGGAGGTGCTGGAAGAAGGTACGGCCGGGCGGCGGAGCTTCCGTTTCGTCGAGGGTCCGATCTTCACCCAACTGCTGATGGCCGACGAGATCAACCGCGCGAGTCCCAAGACCCAGTCGGCTCTGCTGCAGGCGATGCAGGAACACCATGTCACCGTGGCAGGCATTCGCCACGACGTGCCCCGCCCGTTCCATGTGCTCGCCACCCAGAGCCCGCTCGAGCAGGAAGGCACCTATCCCCTGCCCGAGGCGCAGCTCGACCGTTTCCTGTTGCAGATCGACGTCTCCTATCCCGACGCAGCCGCCGAGCGACGCATGCTGTTCGCCACCACCGGCGTCGAGGACCGCGTGCTCAAGACCATCCTCTCGGCCGACGAGTTGATGGTCGCACAGCGGCTGGTGCGGCAGTTGCCCGTGGGCGACCAGGTGGTCGACGCCATCCTCAAGCTCGTCCGCTCGGCGCGCCCCGGCACCGGCATCGACCAGGAGCTTGACGACATGATCGCCTGGGGGCCGGGCCCCCGCGCGAGCCAGGCGCTCATGCTCGCCGTCCGCGCCAAGGCGATGATCGAGGGCCGGCTTGCTCCCTCCATCGACGACGTGATCGAGCTTGCCGAGCCGGTGCTCAAGCACCGCATGGCGCTCACCTTCGCCGCCCGCGCCGAAGGGATGCAGATGAGCGACATGGTGGCGAAGCTCGTTGCGCCGTTAGGGTGATCTGAGCTTGGCCAGCGCGCAGGAGAGAACGCTTCAGCCTTTCCCGGCCGAGGAAGCCGAGGCCCATGGATTGGCGGCGCGCATGCCTGCGCTCCTCATCGAGGCGCAGCGGGTCGCCCACACCGTGACCCATGGCAGCCATGGACGGCGTCGCGCCGGCCCCGGTGAGACCTTTTGGCAGTTCCGTCATTACGACCAGAATGACTCCCTTACCGGCGTCGATTGGCGGCGCTCGGCAAGCTCCGACCATCTGTTCGTGCGCGAGCGCGAATGGGAGGCGGCCCATACGGTCTGGCTCTGGGTCGATCTTTCGCCCTCCATGCAGTTCCGCTCATCGCTGTCGAAGACCTCGAAGGAAAGCCGCGCCGTGGTGCTTGCGCTTGCCTTGACCGAGCTTCTCGCCCGCGGCGGCGAGCGCGTCGGGCTGCTCGGCGGCCGGCCCTTCCGGGGACGCAATGCCGGGCGCCGCGTCGCCGAGGTCCTCATGCGCGAGACCTCCGACGCGAGCCTGCCGCCGGCCGCCAAATTGAGCCGCTTCTCCGAATGCCTCCTGTTCAGCGATTTCCTCGAGCCGGTGACAGAGACGACCGAGCGGCTTCAGGAAATCGCGGCGCAAGGGGTGCGCGGCCATCTCGTCGAGGTGCTCGATCCCGCCGAGGAGACGCTTCCCTACGCCGGCCGCACCGAGTTCGCCGCAAGCGAGGGCCGAGACAGAGTGATCGCCGGCCGCGCCGAGAATTTGCGCGAGCGTTATCAGGAGCGGATCAAGCAGCATCGCAAGGATCTTGCCGAAACCACGCGGCGGCTCGGCTGGTCCTTCCTCGTGCATCACACCGATCGCCCGGCAGAGGAACTGGTGCTCGCCATCCACAATCGCCTCGCCGGGCTTGAGCGCGACTATCGCTATCGCGCGCCACGGCCCGGCGTGGGCAGCGCGACTGCAGCGGACCGCAAGCCATGATGACCATCGGCGCCATCGGCTTCCTGCAACCCTGGATCTTGGTGGCGCTCGCCGCGCTTCCCGCGATTTGGTGGCTGCTCAGGCTCACCCCGCCGAGCCCGCAAATAGTGGTGTTCCCGCCGACCCGGCTCCTGAAGGACCTGAAATCCACCGAGGAGACGCCGGCCCACAGCCCATGGTGGCTGACGGCGCTGCGCATGCTGCTGGCGGCCGTGATCATCCTTGCTCTGGCACGGCCGGTGCTCAATCCCGACCGGCAGACCTTCACTGGCTCCGGCCCGCTACTCCTCGTCATCGACAATGGCTGGGCCTCGGCGTCCCATTGGCCTGAGCGCCGTGAGGCGATCGAGGCGGCCATCGACCGGGCCAGACGCGACGGCCGCACCGTCGTGCTGGCGCCGACCGCACCGGGCCAGCCGGTGAGCGACCCGCTCAGCCCCGACCAAGCCCGCGAGCGCGTGGGCGGCTTGGTGCCTGAGCCCTATGCACCCGATCGCGCCGCCCTGGCGGCGGCGCTCGAGCGCGCTCTCGGCGGCAAGACCGACTATAGCGTGCTGTGGCTCTCCGATGGCATCGACTATGGCGAGGGGGCAGACTTCGCGGCGAGCCTTGCCAAGCTTGCGGGCTCGACCGGCAGCTTCACCGTGCTCCGCCCCGGCAAGGACGACGCGGCCCTCGGTGTCGGTCAAGCCTCTGGCGATGGCGGCGAGCTTACCGCCCGCGTCCTGAGTGGCGTTGACGGCCCGCGCTCCGGCGTGGTCAAGGCGCTCACCGGACGCGGCGAGCCTTTGGGTGAGGCGGCGTTCTCTATCGCGCAAGGAGCGCGCGAAGCCACCGCTCACTTCGACCTGCCGCTTGAGATCCGCAATCAGGTAGCGCGCATCGAAATCGCAGGTGAGCGGTCGGCAGGCGCGGTTCACCTTCTCGACGCGCGCTCGCAATGGCACCGGGTCGGCATCGTCTCGGGCGAATCGCGGGAGGCGGCCCAGCCGCTGCTCTCGCCCCTCTATTATGTACAGCGTGCGCTCTCCCCTTATGCCGACGTCATCACGCCGAGCGAGGGCAATGTCGCCACCGCCGTGCATGAGCTCGTCGCCCAGAAGGTCTCGACCATCGTGCTCGCCGATATCGGCAAGCTCGTCGCCGGCACGCAGGAAGAGCTCACCGCCTGGCTCAAATCGGGCGGCGTGCTCATCCGCTTTGCCGGGCCAAGGCTCGAGCAGGGCGGCGATGAGCTTCTTCCCACCGCCTTGCGCCACGGCGGCCGCTCGCTTGGTGGGTCGCTGTCCTGGAGCACGCCGCAGTCGCTTGCGCCGTTCGAGGAGAAGAGCCCGTTCCGCGGTCTTGCCATTCCCGATGACGTGAAGGTCAACCGGCAAGTGCTCGCCGACCCCACCGCGGCCAAGGAGTCCGAGGTCTGGGCGACGCTCGCCGACGGCACGCCGCTGGTCACCGCCGCGAAAGAAGGGGAAGGCTTCATCGTGCTGTTCCACGTGACGGCGAACTCCGACTGGTCGAACCTGCCGCTCTCAGGTCTCTTCGTGGAGATGCTCCGCCGCATCATCACCCTTGGTCCAAGCCAGGTGGGACTTCAACCCGGCGAGCAAGGTGCAACTCTGGAAGCCACGGCGGCCGCCGCAAGCACCCCGCCCTCGTCGAGCGCGCTGCCGCCGATCCAGACCCTTGACGGCTACGGCCAGCTCACTTCGCCGCCGCTTCGCGCCGCACCTCTGGCGCCCGACAAGCTCGACACCACGGCGCCCGGTCCCGATCATCCGCCGGGCTATTACGGGCCATCAGGTGCCGCCCGCGCCTTCAACCTCGTCACCGCCAAGACCACCCTCAAGCCTTTGCGCACGATCGAAGGGTCGAGCGAAGTGATCGGCTACACGCTGCGCAAGCCCATGGCGCTCGAGCCCTGGCTCTATTTCGCGGCGCTCGGGCTGTTTGCCGCCGACGTTCTCGCCCTGCTGCTGCTGAGCTCGGGCTGGAGATGGCGCCGCAGCGCCACCGCGTCTGGCGCCGCCGCGCTGCTGGCGCTGGCGATTTTGGCCGCCGCCCCGGCCTCGGTCAGGGCCGAAGACGCCGCCGCCACGGCCACGCCGCCCACGGCAGCGGCCACCTCCGCCGACGACTTTGCGCTGAAGGCCTCTCTGCAGACGCATCTTGCCTACGTCATCACCGGCGACCCCGACATCGATCGCACCAGCGAAGAAGGCTTGTCGGGACTGAGCAAGGTCTTGCGCGCCCGCACTGCGCTCGAGCCCGCCGAACCGATGGGCATCGACATCGACAGGGACGAGCTCGCGTTCTTCCCCATCCTCTACTGGCCGGTGCGCGAGGACGCGAGCCCACTGTCCGACGCCACGCTCGCCAAGGTGGACGCCTTCATGAAGCAGGGCGGCCTCATCATCTTCGACACGCGCGACCACGAGACGGCGATCCCCGACGCCGGCGCCCAGGGCCAGGCGCTGAGCCGCCTGATCGGCCAGCTCGATATTCCGCCGCTCGAGCCCGTTCCCGAAACCCACGTCCTCACCAAGTCGTTCTACCTGATGCGGAGCTTCCCCGGGCGCTTCGACGGCGGCTCGCTGTGGGTCGAGGCCGAGCCCGCCGACGATGCCGAGCGTAGCGAGCGCTCGCGCCGCACCGACGGGGTGAGCTCGATCGTGATCACCTCCAACGACTTTGCCGGCGCCTGGGCGCTCGATGAGTCGAACCGGCCGATCTATCCCGCCGTACCCGGCGGCGAGGTGCAGCGCGAGATGGCGTTTCGCGCCGGTGTCAACCTCGTGATGTACGCGCTCACCGGCAACTACAAGGCCGACCAGGTGCACGTCCCTGCCCTGCTCGAGCGCCTGGGACAATGATGCGATGAGCTGGTCGGTCGAGTTCCTCCCCTTCGTGCCCTGGCCCGTGCTGTGGGGCCTTGGCGCGGCAGGTGCCGTGCTGCTCTCGGCCCTGTTCTGGCGCTCCCGCCGGGGAGCCGTGTTGCGGTTCTTAAGCTTTGCGCTTCTGCTCCTCGCCATCGCCAATCCGCACCTGAAGCAAGAGGACCGCGAGCCGCTCAACGACGTCCTCGCCGTGGTGGTCGACGACAGCCAGAGCCAGGCAATCGCCGACCGCACCAAACGGACCGAGGCTGTGCGCAAGAACCTAGAGGAGAAGCTCAAGGCCTTTCCCAATCTCGATGTGCGCTGGGTGCATTCCGCTTCGACCTCGGCCGACAGCGAGCGCGACGGCACCATGCTGTTCACCGATCTCGGTCAGGCGCTTGCCGATGTGCCGCCGGACCGTTTGGCCGGCGTGATCATGATCACCGACGGCGAGGTGCATGACGTCCCCGGCTCTGCCACCGCGCTCGGCTTCGATGCGCCGGTGCATGCGCTCCTGACCGGCAAGCCCGGCGAATTCGACCGCAGGCTCCAGGTGTTGACCGCGCCCCGCTTCGGCATCGTCGGCAGCGCGCAGGAGATCGAGGTCAAGGTCACCGAGACGACGCCGGGGAACACGGGATCGGTCAAGCTGACCGTCACCCATCAAGGCCAGGCGCCCACGACGCGAAGCGTCCACATCGGCGAGAAGGTCGAGATCCCGGTCAGTATCGACCACGCCGGACCCAACATCGTCGAGATCGAGGCCGAGGCAGCCCCGGGCGAGCTCACCACCGTGAACAATCGCGCCGTGCTGACGGTCGAGGGCGTGCGCGAGAATTTGCGTGTGCTGCTCGTCTCCGGCGAGCCCCATGCCGGCGAGCGCACCTGGCGCAACATGCTCAAGTCTGACGCCTCCGTGGACCTCGTGCATTTCACCATTCTCCGCCCGCCGGAGAAGCAAGACGGCACGCCGATCAATCAGCTGTCGCTGATCGCCTTCCCCACCCGCGAGCTGTTCCAGGAGAAGCTCGATCAGTTCGACCTGATCATCTTCGACCGCTATCAGCGGCGCGGCGTGCTGCCGCTTCTCTATCTCGAGAACGTGGCCCGCTACGTGGAGAAGGGCGGCGCCGTGCTGGTCTCGGCCGGCGACGATTATGCCTCCCCGCTCAGCCTCTACCGGTCCCCGCTTGGCCAGATCTTGCCGGCGGTGCCTACCGGGCGCGTGGTCGAGGAACCATTCAAGCCGAAGCTCACCGAGCTTGGGCAGAAGCATCCCGTCACCAGCGACCTGCCGGGCGCGAGCGGCGAGGAGCCCACTTGGGGGCGCTGGTTCCGTGTGGTCGAGGTCGATACGCGCGACGCCGAAGTGCTGATGCAGGGCCCCCAAGGCAAACCCCTGCTCGTGATCGGCCAACGCGGCGAGGGACGGGTTGGGATGCTCCTCTCCGACCACGCTTGGCTCTGGGCGCGCGGCTACGAGGGCGGCGGACCTTATACCGACCTGCTGCGCCGGATCGCCCATT
Organism: Methyloceanibacter sp.; assembly: GCA_035997285.1. Lineage (GTDB taxonomy): Bacteria > Pseudomonadota > Alphaproteobacteria > Rhizobiales > Methyloligellaceae > Methyloceanibacter. The sequence continues at coordinate 9,568 of DASYIU010000222.1, forward strand.
GGCTGATGAAGGAGCCCGACCTCGAAGAGGAGACTCTCAAGGCGACGAGCCGGGGACAGACGCTGACCATCGAGCGGCGGTCGATCAAGGACGACATCGATCAGGTCACGGTGACGGCGCCGTCCGGCAAAGAGGAGACCGTCACCCTCGACAAGGGCGAGCGGGGCTCGTGGCGGAAAGCCATGACCGTGAGCGAGCAGGGTGTCTATCGCGTGGGTTCGGGCAAGCTCGCCAGCGTGGTCACCGTGGGCAACGCCAATGCGCGCGAGCTCGCCGCCGTGACCGCGACCGACCAAGTGCTCGCCCCCCTTCTCGACCAGACCGGCGGCGGCAGCTTCTGGCTTGGCCGCACCGAAGCCGACGCGGGCGCGCTGCCGCGCCTGGTGATGCTCCGCGGCGGCCACGTCATGCATGGCGACGACTGGCTCGGGCTGCACAAGCGCGACGCCTACCACGTCAAGGGCGTGCGCCTGTTCCCGCTCTTCACCGGCTTCCTCGCGCTTGGCCTTCTGCTCGGCCTTTTGGCCGCGACCTGGTTCCGCGAGGGCCACTAGCCGCATAGCCCTTGACGGGACCAACCGAGCGGGCGAGCGCGCCAGGAATGAGCTCGAGCGCCAGCAGCCGCGCGGGGTCGACCGGCCCAGGCAGCGTGATCTGTCCGAACGGGACCGGGCTGAAGCCGAACCGCCCGTAATAGGGCATGTCGCCCACAAGCAGCACGAGGCCGAAACCTTCCGCCCGCGCCCGCGCCAATCCTTCCTCGACGAGCGCCCGGCCATAGCCCTTCCCCTTCACCGCCGGGGCGACCACGAGGGGTCCGAGTAGGGCCGCCCCCTCCTCCTCGCCGACCCTGATGGCGGTGAAGCGGATGCCTCCCACCAGCCGGTCGTCGAGCCAGGCGGCGAGGCAAAGGGCGGCGACCGGTGCTATGTCCTGGCGCACCCGGTAGGCGGTCCGGGCGAAGCGGCCGGGACCGAAGGCGTCGGCCGCAAGCTGCGACAGCATCTGGACGTCGCCGTCGGTTTCGAGGCGGATCTGAAAGCTTGAGGAAGACATGGATTGAGGTCCCAAAGGCTGATCGAGAGGGAATCCCTCAACCGCGGCAAGGGCACCAGAGCCAAATTCAGTGAGACAGGCGAGGTGTCGGCGGCGAGGAGTTAGGCGGCCCGCGCAAGAAGCGCGCGCCCTCGTCGTCGGGGAAGCGTCAGCCGTTCGATCCTCGTCCACATGGCGGCGGTGCCATATCATGAGGCGGAACGCGGGTCCAGCGGTTCGGAACAATTTCGCCGGCAAGATTGCCAAGCTTCACGAAATCGCCCAAGTTCACCAACTGTTATCGCCTCTCGTCCACATCTTTGAATCTGCTACACTTAAAGCATACGAGGAGGGGCAGGAGGCCACGCCCCTTTGACAGCATGCGGGGGCACTATTGATGGCTGACACTGCGCGACTGCTCGTTCTTTATCACTCATCCTACGGACACACCGAGACACTGGCTTATGCCGTCGCCCATGGCGTGCGCGCGGTCGAGGGCGTGCATGTGAGCGTCAAACGCGTGCCCGAGCTGATGCCTGAGGAGTTCATGCGCGACGCCGGCATGAAGGTCGATCAGGCCGCTCCCTTCGCCGAGCCGCAAGAGCTCGCCAATTACGACGGCATCATTTTCGGCACGCCGACCCGCTTCGGCAATATGAGCTCGCAGATGCGGAACTTCCTCGACCAGACCGGACCGCTGTGGGTCAGCGGCGCATTGATCGGCAAGGTCGGCAGCGTCTTCACCTCGACTTCAACCGGCGGCGGCAACGAGACGACGATCGTCTCCGTCCACTTTACCTTGCTGCATCACGGCATGATCATTGTCGGGCTGCCTTATTCAGCGCCCGATCTCCCCGACATCAGCGAGGTCAGGGGCGGCTCGCCCTATGGCGCCGGTACCATCGCCGCGCCTGACGGCTCGCGGCTCCCCTCGCAGAAGGAGCTGAACCTGGCGAGCTTCCAGGGTCACCACGTGGCGAAGATCACCAAGCGCCTCGCAGCCTCGGAGTGATCTGCCGCAAGTGCCCCGGCCTCTCCCCTCTCGGGAGAGCGAGGAATGCAATCACCACAGCGCGCTCAACGGGGCCTCGTCGAAAATTTCGGCGAGGCGCTTGCGCGTGCCGGTATCGGTGAGCGCCGGCAAGTCCCCCCGCTCGAACATGCCGGCTTCCGCGATCTCTCCCCGTTTCCGGTAGTCTGCGCGCGACCGCTGCCAGTGGCGCACGACGAACACGGCGATATGGTCGCCCGGGAAGCTCGCGTCATTGGAGAAGATGCCGTGCAGCTCCACCGGGCCGGTCAAGCTCACGCCCACCTCCTCCTCGAGCTCGCGGGCGAGCGCCGTCTCGAACGTCTCGCCCCATTCGACGCCGCCCCCCGGGAACCACCATCCCGGCCGGTAGCCATGGCGCACGAGAAGCACGCGGCCGTCGCCATCGATGACCGCCCCTTGCGCACCGAGCGTCATTCCGCGGCGCATGCGCCAGATCGGCCGGAACATCGACGTCAGAATGCGATTGGGCCGCAAACGTTGTAGGAAGGTCCGCTTCAGTC
>DASYIU010000223.1:0-2062 GCA_035997285.1 Methyloceanibacter sp.
ACGCTCAAGCGCGTCGATCTCACCTCGCGCTCGCTGGTGACTCTGGTCGAGCCCGGCTCGTGCTTCGCCGGGACGCTGGCCGAACTCGTGTTCGCGAGTGACCGCTCCTATATGCTGATCGGGAAGCTCGCCGGCGACAACAAGCCGCCCGCGACCTTGGCGCTGGCCCAGGTCAATTTCGGCGCCTTTCCCATGTGCAACGGGCTGTCGCGGCTCGCCAGCCGCTTCCTTGCGGATCCCGCCGACGTCGACAAGGCGAAAGCCGCGATCGGCAAGATGCTCGACGCCGAGGCCGCGCAGGATCTCGGCCTGGTCACCTTCGCACTCGACGATATCGACTGGGAGGACGAGATCCGCGTGTTCCTAGAGGAGCGCGCGAGCTTCTCTGCTGACGGCCTCACCGGGCTCGAAGCCAATCTGCGCTTCGGCGGTCCCGAGACCATGGAATCGAAAATCTTCGCGCGCCTGACCGCCTGGCAGAACTGGATCTTCCAGCGTCCCAATGCCGTCGGCGAAGAAGGCGCGCTCAAGCGCTACGGCACGGGCCAGAAGCCGACCTTCGATACGCGCAGAGTTTGATCCGGCATCCGTCCGGACATAGGAGTCAGCCATGAGTGACATCGTCAACGTCGATTACTCGACCAAGATCCCGAACAACGTCAATCTCACCGAGGACCGGCAGGTGCTGCGTGCACTCGAAGGCTGGCATCCCGGCTACATCGATTGGTGGAAGACCATGGGGCCCGAAGGCTTCCAGGAGGCGCTCGTTTATCTGCGCACCGCGGTCTCGGTCGATCCCAAGGGCTGGGCCAAGTTCGACTATGTGAAGATGCCGGACTACCGCTGGGGCATCCTGCTCGCTCCGCAGGAGGCGGATCGCAAGATTCCGTTCGGCCAGCACTTCGGTGAGCCCGTCTGGCAGGAGGTTCCCGGCGAATACCGCGCCATGCTGCGCCGGCTCGTCGTCATCCAGGGCGACACCGAGCCGGCCTCGGTCGAGCAGCAGCGCCATCTCGGCAAGACCGCGCCCTCACTCTACGACATGCGCAACGTGTTCCAGGTCAATGTCGAGGAGGGCCGCCATCTCTGGGCCATGGTCTACATCCTGCAGAAATATTTCGGCCGCGATGGTCGTGAGGAGGCCGAGCAGCTGCTGCAGCGACGCTCCGGCGACGCCGACAAGCCGCGCATGCTCGGCGCCTTCAACGAGGCGACGCCCGACTGGCTCTCCTTTCATATGTTCACGTTCTTCACCGACCGCGACGGCAAGATGCAGCTCGAGAGCCTCGCCCAGTCCGGCTTCGATCCGCTGTCGCGCACCTGCCGCTTCATGCTCACCGAGGAAGCGCACCACATGTTCGTCGGCGAGACCGGCATTGGGCGGACCATCCAGCGCACCTGCGAGGCGATGAAGGCCGCCGGCATCGAGGATCCGAACGATATTGGGAAGGTCCGCGAGCTCGGCGTCATCGATCTCCCCACCATGAAGAAGAAACTCAATCTCCATTACACGCTGTCGCTCGACCTGTTCGGCTCCGAGGTCTCGACCAACGCCGCCAACGCGTTCAACGCCGGCATCAAAGGCCGTTTCCAGGAGACCAAAATCGAGGATGACCACCGGCTGGAGAATTCGACCTATCCGGTGCTCAAGTTCGTCGACGGCGAGATCAAGCGCGTGGACGAGCCGGCGCTCACCGCCATCAACATGCGGCTGCGCGACGACTACACTGCCGACTGCCAGCGCGGGCTCGACCGCTGGAACAAGATCATCGAGCGCATCGGCGTCAACTTCAGGTTCGAGCTGCCGCACGTCGCCTTCCATCGCCAGATCGGCGAGTTCAAGGACATCAAGGCGAGCCCGACGGGCGAACTGGTCGACGACGCGACCTGGAACAGGGAGAAAGACAAGTGGCTGCCATCGAAGGATGACGGCGACTTCGTCCAGAGCCTGATGCGCCCGGTCACCGAGCCCGGCCAGTTCGCGAGCTGGATCGCGCCGCCCCGCGTCGGCATCGACAACAAGCCCGGCGACTTCGAATACGTGAAGATCGCCGCGTGATAA
>DASYIU010000224.1:0-3852 GCA_035997285.1 Methyloceanibacter sp.
AGCATCGATGCGGTTTGGTAAGCCGTCGCCCACAGCAGGTCGTCGAGCGTGGCGACACCCGCGAGCTTGCGGCTGAAGACATAGAGCGACTCTGTCGTGCGCGCGCGAGCGCGTGCCGTGAAGGCTTGGTCGCGTACGCGCGCGGCGAGATTGGAGATGAGAATCGCCACGAGCATGAAGAAGAGGAAGGCCGCCACGTTGGTTGGGGCGGCTATGGTGAAAGTGTAGAGCGGCGGCAAGAAAAAGAAGTTGTAGCAGAGAGAGGCGGCAACGCTGGCCACGAGCGACGGCCCAAGTCCGTAGCGAACGGCGACCGCTACCACGGCGATCAGGAACACGAGATCGATGCTCTCGATGCCAAGAAACGGCTGAATCAGGATGCCCGCACCGAGCGCGATCGCGACGCCCAATAGAGCAACCGCGTAGGGACGAAGATCGAAGGGCGCCGCGTCTGCCGTGCGCACCGTCTTCTTCGGGATTGGTTCGCCTGCTTGCTCTTCTCCGGCGATGACATGGACGCTGATGTTGCCGCAGCTCCGCACCAGCTCGTGCACCACGGAGCCATGTAGCAGCTCGAACCATGGTGTGCGGCTCGATTTGCCAATGGTGATATGGGTGACATTGCTTGCATGTGCGAAGCTCAGTACGTCATCGGCTATGCGCCTTGTGCCTGGGATGGTCACGGCCTCGCCGCCCAGACGCTGCGCCAGTCGTAACGTGTCGGCGATCCGGTCGCGCTCCTGCTCGCTCAGCCGTTGGCTGCGCGGGCTTTCCACCCACAGCGCCGTCCACGGGGCGTGCAAGCGGTCGGCGATGCGCTTGGTGTAGCGAACGAGGTCAGCTGCCCTTGGATCCTCGCTGACGCAGACCAGAACACGCTCCCCGGCCGCCATCGGTCCCGAGATGGCCCGCGCCTGCATCTCGCTGAGCAGCTGCTCATCGACCTGCTCGGCGGTACGGCGCAGCGCAAGCTCGCGCAGTGCGTTGAGGTGCACGGGCGAGAAATAGTGCTCAAGTGCCCGCCGTGCCTGCTCGGGCACGTAGACCTTTCCTTCCTTCAACCTCTGGATCAGATCGTCGGGCGTGATGTCGACAAGCTCGATATTGTCGGCCCGGTCGAGGATCGAGTCGGGCACCGTCTCACGCACGCGGATGTGCGTGATCTGCGCCACCACGTCGTTGAGGCTCTCGATGTGCTGAATGTTCAGGGTGGTGTAGACGTCGATGTCGTTGCTCAACAGCTCTTCGACGTCGAGATAGCGCTTGGGGTGGCGGCTGCCGGGTGCGTTGGTGTGGGCGATCTCGTCGACCAGGGCGAGCTTCGGTCGCCGCGCGAGCAGTGCATCGAGGTCCATCTCCTCCAGCACGCGCCCCTTGTAGTCGATGAGCCGGCGGGGGATGACTTCAAGCCCCTCCAATAGCGCTTGGGTTTCCTTGCGCCCATGGGTCTCGACGACGCCGACGGCGACATCGACGCCGTCTTTCAGGCGCGCACGCGCCTCTTGCAGCATCTCGTAGGTCTTGCCGACCCCCGGAGCGGCGCCAACGAAGATCTTGAGCTTGCCTTGGCGGCCCTCCTCTCTCCGGGCCGCTTTGAGGAGGGCCTCCGGCGAGGGCCGCTGTTCAGGGTCGCGCTGCTGATTCGCCATGAAGCCTCGCTCCAGGCGCGGAACCTGAGCCGACGACGGCGGGCGCACTACTGAGCGCCAGCGCCATCCAGAGCTAGGTTCAGCGCCAATACATTCACCCGCGGTTCCCCGAGCAGGCCAAGAGTGCGATCCTCGACATGCCCGGCGACGAGCTGGCGGAGGCTATCTTCGGACATGTTGCGTGCCTTCGCAACGCGCGGGACTTGGAAGTAAGCCGCCTCCGGCGAGACATCGGGATCCAGTCCGCTGCCAGATGTCGTTACCAGGTCGATCGGAACCTGAGCGGAAGGGTTCTCGGCCTTCAGCTTGTCAACGTCGCCCTTGACGCGGTCGATGAGGGCCTTGTTGGTGGGGCCAAGATTTGAGCCCATGGAGTTCACGGCGTTATAGGGCGCCGCGACGCTCTTGCTGGGGTCGCTGGGGTCGGGTCCCAAAGTGGCCGAGGGGCGCCCGTGGAAGTAACGATCGGACGTGAATTCCTGGCCGATCAACGCCGAGCCAACTACCTTGCCGTCCTTTTCGATGAGGCTGCCTTGCGCTTTATAGGGGAAGAGCACACCGGCGATGCCGGTCATGATTAGCGGATAGACGAGGCCAGTGATAAGGGTGAGCGCGACAATGAGCACGATCGCCGGGCGGATTTCTCGCAACATGGACGCCTCCTTCAGACGAGATGCAAGGCGTTGACCACAAGGTCCAACGCCTTGATGCCAATGAACGGGATGATGATGCCGCCGAGCCCATAGATCAGCAGGTTCCGGCGCAATAGCGCTCCGGCGCCGATGGGACGATAGGCAACGCCCTTCAGTGCGAGCGGGATCAGGGCGATGATGATCAGCGCATTGAAGATGATCGCCGACAGGATGGCGCTTTGCGGTGTCGCTAGATGCATCACGTTCAGCGCGCGCAGTTGCGGATAGAAGGCGAGGAACATCGCCGGGATGATGGCGAAGTATTTGGCCACGTCGTTGGCGATGGAGAAGGTGGTCAGAGCCCCGCGCGTCATCAACAGCTGCTTGCCGATCTCCACGACCTCGATCAGCTTGGTGGGGTTGGAGTCGAGGTCGACCATGTTGCCCGCCTCGCGCGCCGCCTGCGTGCCGGTGTTCATGGCGACGCCGACGTCGGCCTGCGCCAAGGCCGGGGCGTCATTGGTGCCGTCACCGCACATAGCCACGAGCTTGCCTTTGGCCTGCTCGGCGCGGATAAGCTTGAGCTTTTCCTCCGGCGTCGCCTGCGCGAGGAAATCATCCACGCCGGCTTCCGCGGCAATCGCCGCCGCCGTCATGGGATTGTCGCCGGTGATCATGACGGTGCGGATGCCCATGCGCCGGAGCTCGGCAAAGCGCTCGCGAATGCCCCCTTTGACGATATCCTTGAGGTGGATGACGCCGAGCAGCCTTCCGTCTTTGGCAACGGCGAGCGGCGTGCCGCCGGATTTGGCGATGGTATCGGCCAGGGCGTTGACCTCACGCGCTAGCTCGGCGCTGACCGTTGTCTTTCGCGCGGCAGCGCCAACGGACGCCGCTTTAGGTGAAGATGTCTTGAGATAGTCGAGGATGGCATCGACGGCGCCCTTGCGGATCCATGAGTCGCCGATCTCGACGCCGCTCATGCGGCTCTGCGCCGTGAAGGGGATGAACTTCGCCCCCAGCTCCTGGATGTCGCGGCCGCGAATGCCGTATTTCTCTTTGGCGAGCACGACGATGGAGCGGCCCTCGGGGGTCTCATCGGCGAGCGAGGCGAGCTGTGCCGCGTCGGCAAGCTCCCGCTCGCTCACGCCTGATACTGGCTTGAACTCCGCTGCTTGCCGATTGCCAAGGGTAATGGTCCCGGTCTTGTCGAGAAGCAGCGTGTCGACGTCGCCGGCCGCCTCGACCGCGCGCCCCGACATGGCGAGCACGTTGAAGCGCACCAGGCGGTCCATGCCGGCAATGCCGATCGCCGACAGCAGCGCGCCGATAGTGGTCGGGATCAGCGTCACGAACAGCGCCACGAGAACGACGATGGAGATCGTGCCGCCGGCATAAGCGGCGAAGCTTGGAATCGTCGCCGTGGCGAAGACGAAGATGATGGTCATGCCGGCGAGCAGAATATTGAGGGCGATCTCGTTCGGCGTCTTCTGGCGCTCGGCACCCTCGACCAGGGCAATCATGCGGTCGAGAAAGGTCGAGCCTTGCGCGGCCGTAATCCGCACCTTGAG
>DASYIU010000225.1:0-4894 GCA_035997285.1 Methyloceanibacter sp.
GAGCGCCGGCAGATATTTAAGATATTCGGAGAGCAGCAGCTTGGTGGTGCCGGGATAGCTCCACCAGTGGTCGAGATGCACGTTGTTGTCGGCCACCGCGTAGGGGATGAGGACCACGCCCGGCATGGCGCGGCCAAGCTCGGCGAGAGCGCGCGGCATGTGATAGTTCGAGGTGACCACGATGATCGAGCCGTAATGGTTGAGCGCCACCCACTGGCTGGCCTCGGTGGCGTTGTCGATGGTGTTGCGAGCCTCCTTGTCGATGTCGACGCAGCAGGCGAAATACTGGTCGCCCTGGCTGGCGAGATCCTTCAGCTCCTCCGTCGTGGTCGTGCGATTGACGCCTGTGATGAGGACGCGCTTGGCCTTGCCTTGGGCCAGGAGCTTCATCGCCTGGTCGATGCGCGACGCGCCCCCGGTGAGCACGGCGATGCCGTCGGCGCTCCGCTCCGGCAGGGGCCGCTCATGCGCGAGGCCGGTCGCAAACAAGATGAAGCCGATGATGAGCAGCACCACGAGCATCAGCAGAAAATCGAAGATGAGCCTTACCCCACCGACGAAGCCGCTGAAGCGCCCGGGTCTATCTTCCTCTTCCTCACTCACGGCTTACTCCGACGCTGCCAGGCGGAGGCAAGAATACGCACAAATCGCGTGCGGCCGAAATCGACTTTGCCCCGGTGTTTGCCGGGCAGACAGGGGGCTCGTCAAGCGTAGGACTTGAGCACGCGGATCACGCCAAGCCTGGAGGTGACCATGCACAGGCAGGCCACGACGATGACCACGAGCACACAGAGGAAATACCCTGACAGATCAAGCTCGCCGGAGCCGATGAGGCGGCTCGTCTCGGCTTCGGTGACCACCCCGCCGCCAAGCAGATGCATCATCAGTGGCAAAAGCAGGAAGGCGATTGTCGCGGCCAGCGCTCCCATGAGGCCGGCGCGGACCCCAAGACCGAGGAAATGGCGCTCGAACTCGCGGCTGATGAAGCGCTCATTGGCGCCGACGAAATGCAGCACCTCGATGATCTCGCGGTTGGAAGCCATGGCGCTTCGCGTCGCCGAGACGATGACGGCGATGGTCGCGGCCGCGACGAGGCTGAGCACGGCGATGCCGCCGAGCGCCGCCGAGCGCGTGAGGGTGCGGATTTCCGCCTGCCAGCGGGTGTGATCGTCAAGGGTGACGCCCTCGAAGTTCTGCGACAGGGCGTCCTTGATGAGCGGGATGTCGGGAGGGTTGGAGCGGTCGATCTCGACGGCGATCAGCCGCGGGATGGGCAAAGCCTGCAGCGCCGCCGATTGGCCGAGCCACGGCTCGAGCAGCTTGGCCGAGTCGTCGGCGGTCAGCGGCTTCACCCGGGTGATCCCCTTCTGCTTGGCGAGGAACAGGGCGACGAGCGTCATCTTCTTCTCGATGTCGGCGGTGTTGACGGGGTCGAGCTCGACGGTGATCTCACTCGCGATGTCGTTGACCCAGGCTTTCGCCGACTGATTGACCATGTACACGGCGCCGGCAGTGAGGCAGGCGAGGAAGGACATGATGGCGATCACCACGGTCAGGGCGTTGCCGGCAATGGAGGCCGCCGGCACGATCTGCGCGGTGCCGGTTTGGAAACGCTGGGGCAGGAACCCGGCGAGACGGGCGGGAAGCAGCCCCCTCAACAGGCTCGTCCAGGGATATTCCCGAATGTCCGAAAGAAGGGTCACGGGGTTAGCCGACCTGCAAATGGCCGTCGTAGAGCACAAGGCGCGGGGCGTCGAGTTGCTCCATCAAAGCATAGTCGTGGGTCGCGATAATGACCGAGGTGCCGAGCCGGTTGAGCTCCACGAAGAGGCGCAAGAGACGGTTGCCGATGGCCGGATCGACGTTGCCGGTGGGCTCGTCGGCGAGCAACAGCTCGGGCCGCCCGATCACGGCGCGGGCGATGGCCGCGCGCTGCTTCTCGCCGCCGGAGAGGATCTCGGGGTAGGCGTCGATACGGTCGCCGAGCCCGACCCAGCGCAACAGGTCGGTCACGTCATCTCGGTAATCCGATTCTTTCTTGCCCATAACCCGCAAAGGGAGCGCCACATTCTCCCAGGTGGTGAGGTGTTCGAGCAGCCTGAAGTCCTGGAACACGATGCCGATTCGCCGTCTGAGCTCGGAGCGGCCGCCCGCTGAGAGCTCCGCCACGTTCTCGCCAAATACGAAAATCAGCCCTCTAGTTGGCCGGAGCGACATGAAAAGAAGCCGCAAAAGCGTCGTTTTTCCGGCCCCCGACGGCCCAGTCAGGAAGTGAAACGACCCGGGAAGCACGTGGAAAGTGAGGTCGCGCAAGATTTCCGGGCCGGTACCATAACGCAGTCCGACATTGTCAAAGCGGATCACCCGTGTTCCTTAAGTCTCTTAACATTGCGGACGACAGGCTCTTTATGCTGAAGTCCAGGTCCGGTATCAATGGATTTGGGGCAACGGCATGGGGCCGCCGCGAATCCAGGGTAGCGGGCCATTTTGGCTTTTGCGATGGCAACACTCATAATCTGTCCAGTTTGTGACACGCGCTACGAGACGGCGGCCGTCTTCCCGCCTGAGGGGCGTAAGGTCCGCTGTAGCAAGTGCACGCATGTGTGGCAGGCGATGCCTGTCACCACGTCGCTCGAGCCCGCCGTGGCGGCGAAACCGCCAAAAGCGCCACCGCCATCGCCGCCCAAGCAAGCGGCAACCGCCAATACCGCCATGCGCGGATTCGCCGGCATCCCGCAACAAGCTGCGCCCGAGCCGAGCTTGAGCAACAGGCTTTCACAAGCAGAGCCCGATGCCGAATTCGGTGGCGGCGAGGATCTTGCCGCCGTGGCCGCGCATTTTAATGACGAAACCGTGGCCGAGACCCCTCCCGCCAAACAGAAGGCAGGCGGGATCTTCGCGCGCCTGGCGAAGCGGTCTCCTGCTCCGGCCGCTCCCCCGGCCCCTGCTCCTGCCGATGCCGCCATGGCTGACGCCGGGATGGGCGATGCCACCATGGACGCCGGCATGGATGACAGCGCTCTGGCTGACGCCGCTTTGGACCCCGCCTTGGTCGAAGCCGCCATGGCGGGGCTCGATGGCGACGCTCTCCCCAGCGAGCGGCCAGCCCTGAAGAGGCCTCCGGTGGTCGCCATCGGTTGGGCCCTGCTCGCCCTCCTGGTTGCCATCGTTGTCGGCTTGCTCGTTATGGCACCGTCAACCGTCATGTCGATCCTGCCCGGCGCCTCGCGTCTGTACGGGCTGGTCGGCATGCCGGTCGGGTCGGAAGGGCTCGCCTTCCAGGGCGTCCGCTACGGCTGGACCAACGAGGGCGGTCAGCCCGTGCTCGAAGTCCAGGGCGACGTGGTGAATATGACGAGGGCGGCGATGGACGTTCCGACCGTGGTGATCGCGCTCAGGGACGAGAGCGGCGCCGAGATTTCCGAGTGGACCACCGAGGTGGGCGAGCCTGAGCTTGCCGCCGGCGAGCACGCGCCGTTCTTGCGGCAGATTCCCTCGCCGCCGAGCAATGTCCGGAGCGTCAAGGTTCGTTTCGCCAAGGCCGACTAGGGTCATGGCCGGGATTGCGGCGGCGCCCGCCATCAGGCCGCTCATCAGCGCCGAGGCAATCGCGCGAAGGGTCGAGGAGCTGGCGCAAGAGATCGCCGCGGCAAGGCTCGACAATCTCATCATCGTCGCGGTGCTGAAGGGGAGCTTCATCTTTGCCGCCGATCTGATCCGCGCGCTGCATCGGCAGGCGCTAGCGCCCGAGATCGACTTCATCTTCCTGGCAAGCTACGGCGCGGGCACGGCCTCGAGGGGCGAGGTCAAGATCTTGCGCGACGTGGAGAGCGAGCTTCAAGGCCGCGACGTGGTGATCGTCGACGACATCCTCGACTCAGGCCGGACGCTTGCCTTCGCCAAGGCGCGTCTGGAGAGGCGCGGCGCAAGGAGCGTCAAAACCTGCGTCCTCATCGACAAGCAAAGCGCTCGCGCGGCAGCGATCACGCCGGACTTCACGGGGTTTCCCTGCCTGCCGGTGTTCGTGGTGGGTTACGGCATGGACCTCGCGCACCGCTACCGCGAGCTTCCCTTTATCGGCGAGGTGGCAGCACCATGACCATGCTCAATCTGATCTTCGCTGTCGTCGGGGCGCTCGTTCCGCCGGTGGTGATCGTCGAGGCGCTGCGCAGCAAAGCGAAAGACCGCTGGCCCGAAGGGTTGCTCACCGGGGTCTATCTCGGGGTGCTGGGATCGATCAGCCTGATCGCGCTCCTCATCCAATTCGGGCTGCGATGAGCCGAGTCAGGAAAATCAGAACGGCTTGATCAGCCGCTCGAGATAATCGAGCTCGAAGCCGGGCCGCGCCGGGTCGCCGAGCCGGCGGCGAAGCTCGTCGAGAACCTCGCGCGCGCGCTGAATGTCGATCTCGTCAGGGACCTTCACCGACAGGCCAAGGTCGGGCCGGTTGCTGCGATCCGGGCGGCCAAGTGGGTCGCGCCCGTTATTGCCCGGGCCCTGTCCGGCTTGCGCGTCGCCGTTCTGCATCATCTGCTCGGCCATGGACTGCGCCCCTTTGCGCAAGCGCTCGAGCGCGAGGCTCTGCGATTGCGTGGCGCTGTCGAGATTGCCGTCGCCGAGCTCTTGCTTGGCCTCCTTCATGGCGTCTTGCGCGCCCTCGAACTCCTTCGGCGGGTTCGCCCCATCGATGCGGAGGCGGTCGATCAGGCTTTGCAGCTTGTCGCGGAGCTCTTCCTGGCGGTCGCCGAGCTGGCCGTTCTGGCCGGAGTGCTGGCCGGGCCCGGGAGGCTGCATCCCTTGGTTGGCTTGGTTAGACCCGCGCGGGGAGACTTGCTTGCCGGAGGAGCCCTGCCCCTTCTCGCTTCCCGGCTCGGCGTCGCCGGGCACCTCGAAC
>DASYIU010000226.1:0-3343 GCA_035997285.1 Methyloceanibacter sp.
GTCCAGGGTTCCGGCGCGGGCGCTTCCCGCCGTCCCGATGGCCACGCGCACCGATCTGACCCTTACGGCGATCGACCGCGATCGCATCGCCTATGTCTCCTTTGCCACACCGCTTAGCCAGGCGGATGGAGGGAAGGCAGCAGAACAGGTCGCGAAGTCACAACCCGGTGAGGACGCTCACGAAGCCGCCAGCGGCGTCCGAGACGATGCTGTTTAAATAAACCGACAGATGACGGCCTTTGAAGTAGGTGCCCCGTCCTTCCGGCTTGTTGCTCGCGAAAATCCGCAGCGCGTCCTCAGGCAGCGGCCGTCGCAGCGGCGGACGTTTAGGCCTTGAGTGCTTGGGTCATCCAAGTTTCGTAGCCGCAGCCATTGGGTGATTGGTTCCGAGGGTTACGGCGGAGCGCGCCGGTGCGAGTAGGCAGAATTGAGTAGACTTCGGCTAGCCAAGCACCTCCAGCGAGGACACATGGTGACGGGGCGTCTCCCAAACCACTCCGCACCGCAGGTTGCTTCACTATCATCCCGCGGCGGTCGTCAAGCGGCGGTCAATCTGCAGGGGGCCCCATCCGCCCCTCTCGCCGCTCGAAACCATTTCAGCGAATCGTCTATGAACGGCCGCTCTTTGCGCGCAACGCACGGCTTGCTGCCATAACCGGTCGCAGGCGTCTACTCAGGAAGCGGGCGTCGTGCCCGCCACCTCGTCGGGCGTCGCAGAAGGGTCAGGAGGCGGTTGCAACTCCGAGCTCGGGTTTTGCGGGATGTCGGGGAAATCGGGCGGCAGAGTTGGCGGCCGAACGGGCGTTGGTTCGGGCTGGGATCGATCGCCGTCTGGTTTGGGCATAGCGTCAGTCCTCGAGACGTGAGGCTAACCAGGGTCGAACCTCATTTGTTCCGAAAAGCTTTGTCAGATGATCCCGTGTTGGAATGCGAGCCGCCAGGTCACGATGAATTCCTAGGGAGGCCTTCGGCCGCATTTTCCTCAAGCGAGCCAGGCCCCAAATGCGCAGCCTTGATAAGCCCTCTCAATTGCGACTTGAGTGATGGGCCACCATCCACCGCGCTCTCATTGTACCCCTCTTGCTTCAACTGCTTTCTTATGTCGTCAACCTTCGCAACCTGCCCGGAATTGGCTAATTAAAACGCTCGCTCTAATGCTGAAATCATACGATCCACGACGGTGAGCCTAATTCAACGGGCAAAGCGCGACATCTACTGGATGGTTCCTAGTCGACGGAAGGCAGGCGCTTGGCGCAGGTCGTTCATTTGCTTTGATGGGACAATACCGCGCTGCTCGCGTTGAAGGGTTGGCGCGCTTGATTCTCCCCCAAGCCCCAGCGCACCGCTGCCCCGTTCGAGTCCCCACTCGCGCAGGTTTTTTTTGCGCGCCGACATCACAGAACAATGAAGGCCACGCCGACCTCGTTGCGGCCGCGCGCGTACAGAGTTCTTTGGCCGAGCGTGGAATACGCTCGGGACCGCGAGGCGCCGTGCTTTGCGCGGCTGTGCTCGCGGCGATCGCGCTCTACCTAGTTGTGAGGCCGTGTCATCCATCGCTCAGGATACGGCTGCTAGCTTGGCAGGCCCGTAACCTTCGGCCTCCCGCCGAGCGTCCATCGTGGGCACCATGTCCTCGCGGAGCAATCGCTGCGCTTCAGAACCCGTGATAGATTGCCGTTAGCGCGCAGGCATCTACCGAGGCCGACGTCGTAGCTCACTTCATTCCCTCGCCGGAGGGCTGCGGGCTATGTGATGCTGAGGCGTTGGAAAACTGGCACCTTCACAAAATCCAGGATGACGGCGAAGGCGACGGCGGCAACAAGGGTGCCGGCCACCACCCATGCCGGCAAGGGTGTCATCGCAAAGCCTCCGACTGCTAGGGTCGAGGCAATCAGGAGATCGGCGACGGATGCAATGAGGAGCCATATACTAGGCCGGGATGACCACAGGTGACGACGCTCACGATTGGTATAGGTCGTCGCTTGGTTGCCAAATACGATGACAACAAAGCCCAAGGTCTGCAACGCGCCTACGGGAAATCCCATCCGGTAAAAACCGAAGACGAGGATGGCCGTACAGAAGAACAACTCGCCGATGCCCATGATTACGCCGGCGATCGTCAGTTTGCCGATCTGCCACGCGTTCGGCGCAGCCGATGGCCGCACATTATCCGTCGTCAACGACATGCCAAGGAAGTCGCCCGTGATCATGATAAGGATCATTAGCAGGGGCGTTAGGATTGCATGGCCGGTCATGAGCAGGCCGATCGCCAGAAACAGCACCTGGACGACTTTCTTCGTAATTGAATTCAGGGTGTAGCTTAGGATGCGTTGGAACGTAATTCGCCCTTCTTCGACCGCAGCGACGATGCCGGCGAGCCCCGGTTCGGTCAGCACCATGCCGGCCGCCGATTTGGCAACGTCGGTTGCGGTGGAGACGGCGATCCCCATCTGTGCTTGGCGTAATGCAGGCGCATCATTAGCACCGTCGCCACACATGCCGACGGTGTAACCTCCTTTCTGGAATGCTTTGACGAGCTTGTACTTGTCCTCCGGCAACACGCCGGCAAAGACCGCGAATTGCTCGGGATGGACATCGTCGGGGATCGGGCCGGGCGGGCAGATGACGCCATCAAGGCCCACCGCCTTCGCGACGATGGCTGCAGTCGCGGGCGCATCACCGGTCACCATCACGGTGCGGACGCCGAGCCCCTTCAATGCGCCGACAAGCGCAGCGGAGTCTTTGCGAGGCGGGTCGCTGAGCGCGATGAGTCCTACGAGCTTCATCGCCGTCGTTGGCCCGGCAGCGACCGCCAACACTCGGAAGCCCTGGTCTTCGAGTTCCTTGGCAGCAGCGACGGCGGTCTGCGACGGCTGAACAAGGCGAATGACAACGGCGAAAGCGCCCTTAACGATACGCTGCGCGCCTCCCGTCGCATCCGTCGCGGTCGCTTCGGACATCTTCTTGGCAGGGTCGAAGCAGTCAAATTTGATCAGCTTCGGCGCGTCCGAGGCGGCTTTGCGCAAGGCCGCTGCGCGTATGGCTCCATCAACCGGGTCTTGCCCACCATCCGAGCTGGCGAGCGCAGCAAGTGCGAGAACGTGTGCCTCGTCGAATCCCGGCATGGGTCGAACGGTCGTAACCGTCAGGGCGTTTTGGGTCAGCGTGCCGGTCTTATCGGCGCACAAGACAACCATCGATGCTGCTTCGTCGACTGCGGAGAGGCGAGTCGGAAGGACGCCCCGCTTTGCGAGAGCCCGCGCGCCAAGTGCCGACGCGAGGGTAAAGGTGGCAGGAAGCGCGACTGGTATCGACGCGAGGATCGCGGTCAGGACAAGGGGTA
>DASYIU010000227.1:0-1981 GCA_035997285.1 Methyloceanibacter sp.
GTAGGCCACTCGCTCCTCCGACAGGATCAGATCCTTCGTGTAGGGCTGATTCCTCTGGATGAAGCGCCACTGGAACTCGCCTTCCGCGATTGCCGCCTTAGGATCCTTGGCACCGAGTGCCGCCAGCCGCGCCTTCACGAACGCCTCCTGGGAGTTGGGGCCTGAGATGAATCGATAGAGCTTCAAATAGGCTGCGAGCGTCCTGGCCAGCACGTCGCGCTTGGCATCAATCGTCCGCTGCGAGGTGAAGGAGCCCTGGTAGGTGTACTCGGGCAATTCCACCCACAGGTCGCCATCCGCCAGCGAGCGGACCTTGTACTTCTCCTGCTGGTCGTAGACGTCGACCTGACCCGGCCCGGCATCGATTGTGCCGGCAACGACGGCGCGGAACACATCCGCGCTCGATCCGATATTTGCGAAAGTCACTTTGGCCGGGTCGACGCCCTTCTTTCGCAGGATCGCCACCATCATCTGGTGCAGCAGCGCGCCGAGCGATCCGACCCCGACTGTACGGCCTTCCAGATCCTTCACGGTTTTGATGCCCGGCCTCGTCGTATAGATCGTCTGCACGGCGAGCTGGCCCGCGGTGCCAATCAGCTTCATGCGGGCGCCCTTTTCGATGGCGGGCAGGACCTGGCTGAAGCCGGACATGGCGCAGATGTCGCTGCCGCCGCTGATGATTGCGCCCATCAATTTGCTGCCGTCCGCGACATTCAGCATCGTCGGGTCGAGCCCGAGCTCTTCGAAGTAGCCCTGCTGCCTGATCAGATGCTGGAGGGTGAGCGCCGCGTTGCCGGTCGTGTTGACGATGTTGACGGCAAGCTTTCGCCGCGGCACGTCTGGAAGCTGAGCTTGGGCGAGCGCCGCACGGGTGCCGCCAACGGCGAGTGCGGCGCCGATGGTGCCGATGACGAGCGCGTCGCGCCGGCTGGGACGAGAGCTCATTGTCGGCATGGAACCTCGCTATTGCGGTCCGCCCGGAAACTTATGGATCAAGGCACAAAATTGATTGGAGCGCCACGCGCCGCCGGGTCATTGTGGCAGACGCAGTCTCGTTTCTGTACCCAGGGGGGATGCCGTGGCCATGGCTCCATTGTCATTGAACTTCGCCGTTGCCGACTATCCCCACACGCGGGCCGTCCTCTCGGGTCGCATCCCGATCGAGGGAATAGCGCCCAATTTCATCAAGGTTGAACCGCAGATCGCCGCCTATCGGCGCATGGTCCGCAACGTCGAATTCGACGTTTGCGAGATCGCGCCGACGACCTACATCATGGCCCGCGCGCTCGGCGCGCCGTTCGTTGCCCTGCCGATCTTCGTCTCGCGCGGCTTTCATCACGGTGGATTGCTGGTGCGCCCTGACGCCAACATCCGCAACCCGAAGGATCTTGAGGGCAAGAAAGTTGGCGTGCGCGCCTACTCGGTGACGACGGGGGTGTGGACCCGTGGCATCCTGATCGACGACTACGGGCTCGACAGCTCCAAAGTGACTTGGGTGGTCGACGATGAGGAGCATGTGCAGGCGCTGAAGCTGCCGCCCAACGTCGTGAGCGCTCCGGAAGGCACCTCACTGGTCGAGATGATGGCCAAGGGCGAGATCAGCGCCGGCTTCTCGGGCAACGCCGGCCTCGGACGCGCGGGCAAGCCGACCGAAGGATGGGACGCCAAGAAGATCCCGCCGGCCGACTATCCCGACTTGTTTCCCAACGCCAAGGAACTCGAGGCGGCTTGGCACAAGAAGACCGGCATCTACCCGATGCACGGCACGATCGTGGTCAAGGACAGCGTTTTGCAGGCGCACCCGTGGGTGGCACAATCTCTGTTCAAGGCTTACTCTGCCGCCAAGGCCGAATGGCTCGCCGATCTCGCCTCTGGTAAGGCTGCGGCCGCGACCGACAAGAAGTATCGTGATCTGACAAGCATCGTTGGCCCAGACCCGCTGCCCTTCGGTATGGCGGCCAACAAGCCGACCATCGAGGCG
>DASYIU010000228.1:0-14997 GCA_035997285.1 Methyloceanibacter sp.
CTTGATGCAGCCGATAGGTGAAGGCGAGCGCCGCAAGACCCGCAAGATCGAGCATGCGGCCGATGTCGGCCATCTCCGATTGGGTGGCGTCGATCTCTCCGCCCGCGCCGTCCCTGATCTCCTCGACCTTGAGCGGCCGCGAAATGGGCGGGCCATCAGCGTCATTGCTCATGCCTAAATGTCTCCAAGCTCCTGTCCAGAGATGGCGGAAACCTCTGCAAATCTCACTTCGCCGGTCTTGAGCGCTGCAAAGGCTTCCGCCTCCATGTGCCGCACGACCCCCTTTAGATAGTGTGCCAAGCGGCCGCCCGCAGCCTTCGCGGGCTCGCCTTCGAGCGGCAAGGCGGCGGCGATGGTCGTAGCGAGGGCGCCATCGCCCGCAGCGAAGGCCTCCTCATAGGCTTGCAACCAGGCGCTGCTCGCGGTGGCGAGCCCCCTCACCTTTTTCGGGATCTTGAAATCGCTGACGCCGAGTTCCCGGAGCACGGTCTCCATGTCCTCGCTGAACCGGTCAATAAGCTCTTGCACCAAGTTATCGGCAACCACATCGCGCGCAACCGTCCCTTCGGTCTTGAGCCGATGGAGCACGGCGAAGAGATGCAGCGACAGCAGAACGAAGCGTCCTTCGAGCGTATCGGGGACGCCAAACTCCCGGTAGAAAAGGGGAAGCCGCGTCTGCGCCACAATCGCGCCATAGAGTTTGGCTGCGCTCGTTTCTTTGCGGCGCCATGCGAACAGGGGATTAAGAGGGTTCAAAGGACGGTCCGTTTCGTCTAGCTTTCGTCACGCCCTGGGCCATCAGCGAGACGTGGCCGGCGACGACGCTCGTTGCCGGAGGGATAGGTTTCAGCGGGCCGGTTTCCATTCACGGGGTTCATCGAGGGAAATCCGAATTTTGCGTAAGCTCAAGCCGGTCTCCGTGCGGGCGTTGCTGCCCGCCTCAGTCGCCCTCGCGCTCAGCGCGGTGGGGCTTACGGCTTGCGGCGCCGCCCAGATCGATCGGCATGGCCACGTCTTCATCGACGTCGACCTTCAACAAGTTAAGCCCGGCATGACAAAGGACCAGGTCCAAACCGTGCTCGGCTCGCCGGACACGACGAGCACGATTGGCGGCGACGCCTATTACTATATTTCGAGCACGCAAAAGACCATCGCCTTCCTCAAGCCCTACGAGATCGAGCGGCAAGTGGTGGCGGTCTATTTCGACAAGGGCGAGACAGTGCAGCAGGTCGCCGACTACGGGTTGAAGGACGGCGTCGTGGTCAATTACTACAAGAGCGAGACGCCGGCGCGCGGCAAGGATCTCGGCTTCGTCGAGCAGATCTTCGGCAATCTCTCGAACCGCAAGATGTTCAAGGACCAGAGACCGGGCGCAGGCGGCATTCCTGGACCCGGCCTCTAGCCAACGCCGCCTCAGCCCTGTTGATGGGCGAGCACCGCGAGCAACAGCAGCGCCACGATATTGGTGATCTTGATCATTGGGTTCACGGCGGGGCCGGCCGTGTCTTTGTAAGGATCGCCGACAGTATCGCCGGTTACCGCCGCCTTGTGCGCGTCTGAGCCTTTGCCGCCGTAATTGCCGTCCTCGATGTATTTCTTGGCGTTGTCCCAGGCCCCTCCCCCCGCCGTCATGGAGATGGCGACGAAGAGGCCGGTGACGATGACCCCGAGCAGCATGGCGCCGAGCGCGGAGAAGGCCGCGCTCTTGCCGGCGATGGCATTGACGATGACGTAGAAGACGACCGGCGACAGCACCGGTAACAGCGAGGGCAGGATCATTTCTTTGATCGCCGCCCGGGTGAGGAGATCGACGGCGCGACCATAGTCCGGCCGGTCGGTGCCCTTCATGATGCCGGGCTTCTCTTTAAACTGGCGACGCACCTCCTCGACGATGGCAGAGGCTGCGCGGCCGACCGCCGTCATGGCGATGCCGCCGAACAGATAGGGCAAGAGACCGCCCAGGAAGAGACCGACCACCACGTAAGGGTTGGTGAGGCTGAAGGTGACGTCGATGTCCTTGAAATAGGGGAACTTGTCGGAGTTGGCGGCGAAATATTTGAGGTCCTCGGTATAGGCGGCGAACAGCACGAGCGCGCCGAGGCCAGCCGAGCCGATGGCGTATCCCTTGGTCACCGCCTTGGTGGTGTTGCCCACGGCGTCGAGCGCATCGGTGGTCTTGCGGATGTTTGCCGGCATGCCGGACATTTCGGCGATGCCGCCGGCATTGTCGGTCACCGGACCGAAGGCGTCGAGCGCCACAATCAAGCCCGCCAGAGCAAGCATGGTGGTGACGGCAACGGCAATGCCGAACAGACCGGCAAGCTGATAGGCGATTACGATGCCCCCCATGATGGTGAGCGCGGGCAGCGCGGTCGACTCGAGCGACACTGCAAGACCTTGGATCACATTGGTGCCGTGGCCGGTGACCGAGGCCTTGGCGATCGACTGGACGGGGCGGTGATTGGTGCCGGTGTAATACTCGGTGATGACCACGATCAGCGCCGTGACGAGGAGGCCGACGGCGCCGCAGAGAAAGAGCGACTTGCCGGTGAAGCTCACCTCGCCGACCTTCATCGCGGTATCCATGCCGACCAGTCCAGCGGTCAGCGGCCAAAGCAGGATGAGCGATAACACGCCGGTCGCGATCAGGCCCTTATACAGCGCCCCCATGATCGATTGGCTTTTGCCGAGCCGCACGAAATACGTGCCGATGATCGAGGTGATCACGCACATGGCGCCGATGGCGAGCGGATAGAGCATCATGTCCATGACGCGGTCGCCGCCGGCGAAATAGATCGAGGCTAGCACCATGGTGGCGACAACGGTCACCACATAGGTCTCGAATAGATCGGCCGCCATGCCGGCACAGTCGCCGACATTGTCGCCGACATTGTCGGCGATGGTGGCGGGGTTGCGCGGGTCGTCCTCGGGGATGCCGGCTTCGACCTTGCCCACGAGATCGCCGCCGACATCGGCGCCCTTGGTGAAGATGCCGCCGCCGAGACGGGCGAAGATGGAGATCAGCGAGGCGCCGAAGCCGAGAGACACCAGCGCGTCGATGACGTCCCGCGACGCGGGGCTAAGCCCAAGAATCTGGGTGAGGATGAGGAAATAGACCGAGACGCCGAGAAGGGCGAGGCCGGCAACAAGAAGCCCGGTGACGGCGCCGGCGCGGAAAGCGAGGCTCAAGCCGTCGGCGAGGCTCTTGGTCGCGGCTTGCGCGGTCCTCACATTGGCGCGCACCGATACGTTCATACCGATGTAGCCGGCGGCGCCGGAGAGCAGCGCGCCGAGGGCGAAGCCGAACGCCTCGGGCAGGCCGAGCAGATAGGCCAGCAGCAGGAAGATGGCGACGCCAACCAGGCCGATGGTTTGGTACTGGCGGGCGAGATAGGCTTGCGCACCCTCCTGAATGGCGGCGGCGATCTCCTGCATGCGCGCCGTGCCCGGGTCGGCCGCGAGAACGGCCCTCGTCGTCCAGACGCCATAGGCGATCGAGAGCGCTCCGCAAGCGATAATCAAGTAAAGAACCCAGGTCATGAGGCTGCCTCTATGCGTTCGATTGGGATGGTTGGGGAAACAAAACCGCGAAAGGCGAGACCCTAAGGTGCCCGCGGCCCTATTGCCCCCAGGAGTGGTGGTGCTAAGCCCGGCGGAAAATGCCAAAGTTGTGGGCAGGAAGCAACAGACGGCTTGGCCGCGCGCGAATTTGGCCTGAGTTCCCCACCGTAAACCTAGAAATGGCTAAAGCCCTTGGCGTCGAGCTTAACCGTGTTGCCGTCAGGCCCCAGCAGTCGCGCCTCGCCGCTTGATCCGTCCATGCCGCCGATCATGGTGATGATCAGCTTTTTCCCGAGAGCTTCAGCCTCGAAGTATCTGGCGCTCGCCTCGGGCACCGCCGCCACGATCTCATAGTCGTCGCCGGCCGTCACCAGCGCCTCCAGAAGC
The DNA here is from genome assembly GCA_035997285.1 of Methyloceanibacter sp. Taxonomy (GTDB): domain Bacteria; phylum Pseudomonadota; class Alphaproteobacteria; order Rhizobiales; family Methyloligellaceae; genus Methyloceanibacter. The sequence continues at coordinate 3,949 of DASYIU010000228.1, forward strand.
GCAGACTCTCGCTCCAGTGCCTTCCGTGCGGCGGCGGAGAACGGCACGCGCCTGGCCTCGATCAGCGCGCCCCCGTGGGAGACACGAGCGAGCTTCTCGATGTCGCCCATGAGCCCATCGGACACGTCGATGGCTGCTTGCGCGAAGTTGCGGACAAGAAGCGCAAGATCGGTGCGGGGCTTTGGCCGCCGGTAGCGGTCGATCACAAACGCCGCATCGTCTTCGGAGAAGCCCCAGAACCGCCCAAGCGTAGGCTGCTTGAGAAGGCGAAGGCCGAGATAGGCATCGCCGACGGTGCCACTCACATAGAGTCGGTCGCCCTGCTTTGCGCCGAGCCGCAGCACGGCATGGCCCTGGGGCACGAGGCCGAGAGCCGTGATGGTCACGCTCAAGGGACCGGGCGTTGCGGTGGTGTCGCCGCCGACAAGGCCGATGCCGGACAATGTTTGCAGCTCGCCAAGGCCTGAGGCGAAGGCCTCGAGCCAAGTTGCGGCGGTTACGCGCGGCAGAGACAGCGCCAAGAGATAGACGTAAGGCCGCGCCCCTTTGGCAGCGAGGTCAGACAGATTCACAGCCAAGGCCTTGTGGCCGATGCTCTCAGGCGGATCGTCTTTGAGGAAATGCACGCCCTCGACGATCGTGTCGCAAGAGAGCACGATCTCCTGTCCCTCGGGCGGACGCAGCACGGCGGCGTCGTCGCGCAGCCCGAGTGCCGCGACTTCGGTGGCGAGCGGCGCAAAGTAGCGGGCGATGAGGTCGGACTCGCCAAGGCGCTCCTCCTCGACGCGCTCGATACCCTCAACCATCGCTTCTGCCTGACGCGGCGAACTCCTGGGGCCTTGCCTTGTGGCTGAGCCGGTCAAGGATGCCGTTCACCACCTTCGGTTCCTCCTCGGAGAAGAAGGCATGCGCGATATCGACATATTCGGAGATCACCACGCGTGCCGGAACATCGCTGCGAACGAGGATCTCATAGGCACCGGCGCGGAGGATGGCCCGCAGAATCGAATCGACCCGGGTGAGCCGCCAGCCTTCGGCGAGCTGCTTGTCGATCAGAGGGTCGACGCGGAGCTGCTCGCGCACCACCCCCTCGACGAGATCGCGGAAGAAGGCGGGCTCGGCGTCACGATATTGGGAGTCCTCGATCTCCTTGCCGAGGCGATGGGTCTCGAACTCGGTGATGACGTCGGTAAGATCGATCCCGGTCATGTCCATCTGATAGAGCGCCTGCACCGCGGCAAGCCTCGCCGCACTTCGGGAGGACGCGCGGTTTTCGGTTTTGTCTCGCCCAGCCATGGCGGCTAGCGCCGGCTCGCGGAGGAGAAATGCTGCTCGAGCTGCATCAGGGTGAGGCAGGCTTTCGCCGCGTCGCGTCCCTTGTTGCGCCCTTCGACACTCGCGCGTTCCCAAGCCTGCTCGCGGCTCTCGCAGGTGAGGATGCCGAAGCCGATCGGCACCGCATGCTCCACGGCAAGCTGATGCAAGCCAGCGGCCGATTCCCGCGCCACGATGTCGTAATGGGTGGTCTCGCCGCGGATGACGCAGCCAAGGGCGATGCAGCCCCGATGCCGTCCCGCCCGGCCGACAAAGCCGTTGGCGAGCGCCAGGCTGAGGGCGAGCGCGATTTCGAGCGAGCCGGGCACGGCGAGCCGCTCATAGGCCATATGCTGGGCGTCGAGCTCCTCGATGGCGCCCCGGGCGAGCTCATCGGAGATGTCCTCGTAGAAGCGCGCCTCGATGATGAGCACCGAGCGCGGGCCTTTGCGGCTCATGGCGTCGTCTCCAAGCCCCGGTGGCCGGTCACCTTGAGCCCATAGCCCTCAAGGCCCACGATCTTGCGCGCCGGCGAATTGCTGAGCAGCACCATCTCGCGCACGCCGAGGTCGAGCAGGATCTGGGCGCCGATGCCGTATTCGATGAGCCGCTGCTGACCGCCGCCTCCGGCCTCCGCCCTGAGGCGCGCGGAGATGGCGTCAGGCCTCGATTCACGGATGAGCACGATCACGCCGCGCCCCTCGCGTCCGATGATGTCCATGGCCTTGTGCATCAGCGTCTCGCGATGGCCGCCGGCCGACAGGACGTCGTCGATGGTGTTCAGCGCGTGCACGCGCACGAGCACCGGTCCACCCGAGGCGACGTCGCCCTTGACGAGGGCCACGTGCTCGGCGGGATCGACGGTCGTGGCATAGACCTTGAGATCGAAATTGCCGCCAAAGGCGCTGTCAATCTTGGTCTGCGCCACGACCTTCACCAGATGGTCGTAGCGCAGCCGATAGGCGATCAGATCGGCGATGGTGGCGATCCTCAGTCCGTGACGTTGGGCGAAGGCGACGAGGTCGGGAATCCGCGCCATGGTGCCGTCGTCGTTCATGATCTCGCAGATCACGCCGGACGGATAAAGCCCGGCGAGACGGGCAAGATCCACGGCCGCCTCGGTGTGGCCCGCGCGCACGAGCACGCCGCCCTCCTTGGCCACCAACGGGAACACATGGCCCGGGGTCATGACGTCGCGATAGTCCTTGGTCGGATCGATGGCGACGGAGATGGTATGGGCCCGGTCATGGGCGGAGATGCCGGTCGAGACCCCTTCGCGCGCCTCGATCGACACGGTGAACGCCGTCGTGTGCCGGCTGCGGTTGGAACGCGACATCAGCTCGAGATGCAGCTGCTTGGCGCGCTCAGGCGTCAGCGCAAGGCAGATCAGCCCGCGGCCATTCTTGGCCATGAAGTTGATGGCGTCGGGCGTCGCCATCTGCGCCGGGATGACGAGGTCGCCCTCGTTCTCGCGCTCTTCGGCGTCGACCAGGATGAACATGCGGCCGTTGCGCGCATCCTCGACCACCTCCTCGATGGAGGAGAGGAACTGATGGTGGCGGGGGTTGCTGACAATAGTCACGGGACGCGGCCTTCAGTTTCTGCCAAGCGTGCGACGTAGCGCGCGAGGAGATCGACTTCAAGGTTTAACAGATCGCCGGGCACCCGGTCTTCCCACGTCGTATGGGCAAGCGTGTAAGGGATGACGTTAACGTCGAAGCGCGCGCGGTCGGCGGCATTAACCGTGAGCGAGACGCCATCGAGGGCGACCGAACCCTTCTCGGCGATGAAGCGCGCAAGCGCGGAAGGGCTTTCCAAGATGAACCTGATGCTCTCGCCGTCGGGGCTGCGCTCGAGGATCTTGGCCCGTCCGTCGATATGGCCGGTGACGAGATGGCCGCCGAGCTCGTCCCCCAGCGCAAGTGCACGTTCCAGATTGATGCGGCGCCCTTCCTGCCACGTCCCCAGCGTAGTGCGGGCCAAGGTCTCGTTGGAGGCTTCGACCGAGAAGACGGCGCCCTTGACGCGTGCTTTCCTCACCTCGACCAGCGTCAGGCAGCAGCCGTCGCAGGCGACCGAGGTCCCCTCCTCCAGGCTTGCGCGCTTGTAGGGGCAGGCGATGCTGAAGCGCGCCCCCCGCCGCTCGACAAGTATGCCTATGCCGCTGACAATGCCGGTGAACATGTCCGTATCCGCCGCCACCACGTCATCCGGTCGGGTCCGAAGGAACGTGCGCGAATTTGCGTGAAATGACCGCTGCCGGTCAGCCAATCAAGCCCTTCGTTGACGAAGGGCATGAGACCGTCGGCGCCCGCAGGGTTCGGTCCCTGGTAAATCACCGCCTCGTCGATGAGATCGGCATCGAGAAAGGCGCGCGCCACCGAAGGCCCGCCCTCGACCAGCACGCGCGTGATGCCGCGGCTCGCGAGCGTCTCCAAAGCGTCGCGAATGCCGAGCATTCCATGGGCGTCGACCGGGACCGGGACGATCTCGGCGCAGCGGTCCTGTAGGGCCCCGGCATCGGGATGGTCCTCGTCGGCGGCGCAGATGAGCCACACCGGCACCATCATATCGTCGAAGAGGCGCGCCGCGGGCGGCGTCCTCAGGCGGCGGTCCAAGACCACCCGCACCGGCGAGCGGCATCCCATGCCTGGCAGGCGGCAGGTGAGGCTTGGATTGTCGGCGAAGATGGTGCCGCGCCCGACCAGGATGGCATCGTTCCGCGCGCGCAAGAGATGGCCATGGGCCCGGGCGTCGGGGCCGGTGATCCAGACCGGGGCGCCGTCGCCTCGCGGCATCAGGCCATCGGCGCCGAGCGCGAGCTTCAGCGTCACGGCGGGGCGTCCTTCGGTGACGCGGAGGAGATGGCCAAGCGCGACCGAGGCGGCCTCCGCCGCCAACACCCCTTCCACCACCTCGATGCCGGCAGCTTCAAGCCGCGCGAGCCCCTGCCCCGACGTGCGGGGGTCTGGATCGCGCAGCGCCACCACGGCGCGCGCAGGCTGCGCCGCGGCAATGACATCGGCGCAAGCGAGCCCCCGACCCCCTTCATGGGCACAAGGCTCAAGGGTCACATAGATGGTGGCGCCCCGGGCCCGGGCGTGGGCGCGGTCAAGCACAATCGCCTCGGCATGGGGGCGGCCGCCCGACGCCGTCCAGCCGCGGGCGACGATCTCCCCCGATGGAGCCACGACGATCGAGCCGACGGAGGGGTTCGGCCAGGTGAGCCCGAGCCCGCGCCGGGCGAGTGCGAGCGCCTGCGCCATATGCTGTTCATCGCTCGCGCTCATCGGCAGACAGGGGCTTTGCGGCTAATCGTCGGCGGAAGCCGCCGCCTTCCCGGGCGAGGACTCTTCGTCGTCGTTATCGGTTGCGGCAAGCTCACCGAGCAGCGCCTCGAAATCCTTGGCCTCGTGGAAATTCTTGTAGACGGAGGCAAAGCGCACATAGGCAACGTCGTCGAGCGCCTTCAAGGCCTCCATCACCAGCTTGCCGATGGTCTCGGACTTGATGTCGTTCTCACCCATGTTCTCGAGCCGGCGCACGATGCCGCTCACCATGCGCTCGATGCGCTCGGGATCGACCGGGCGTTTACGCAGCGCGATCTGCACCGAGCGCATCAGCTTGTCGCGGTCGAACGGCATCCTGCGGCCGCTCCGCTTGATCACGGTCAGCTCGCGCAGTTGCACGCGCTCGAAGGTGGTGAAGCGCCCGCCGCAATCGGCGCACACACGGCGGCGCCTGATCGTGGTGTGGTCCTCGCTAGGACGCGAGTCCTTCACTTGCGTGTTGGTGCTGCCGCAATAGGGGCACCGCATGGGCGACCGCCCTCCCCTTCCTCACCCTCACGCTCGGCTTTACCGGTAAATGGGATAGCGCCCGCAGAGCTCGATGGCACGTTTTTTCACGGAGGCTTCGACGGCGCCGTTGCCCTCATCGCCATTGGCAGCAAGCCCATCAAGGACCTCGATGATCATGCCGCCGACCGACTGGAACTCGGCGGTGCCGAAGCCGCGCGTGGTGCCGGCCGGAGAGCCGAGGCGGATGCCTGAGGTGACCATGGGCTTTTCCGGATCGAACGGCACGCCGTTCTTGTTGCAGGTGATGTTGGCGCGGCCGAGCGCGATCTCGGCGGCCTTGCCGGTGAGCTTCTTGGGCCGGAGATCCACCAGCATCACATGGGTGTCGGTGCCGCCCGAGACGAGCGCCACGCCGCCCTTGACCAGTGTCTCGCCGAGCGCCTTGGCGTTATCGATGACGCCCTTGATGTAGAGCTTGTAATCAGGTCGGAGCGCCTCGCCGAAAGCCACCGCCTTGGCGGCGATGATGTGCATCAGCGGTCCGCCCTGAAGCCCGGGGAACACCGCCGAATTGATCTTCTTGCCGATCTCCTCGTTGTTGGAGAGCACCAGCCCAGCGCGCGGGCCGCGCAGCGTCTTGTGCGTGGTGGTGGTGACCACATGGGCGTGCGGCAGCGGGCTCGGATGCAGGCCTGCGGCGACGAGGCCCGCGAAATGCGCCATGTCGACCATGAGATAGGCGCCGACAGAGTCGGCGATCTTGCGGAACCTCGCGAAGTCGATGACGCGCGGATAGGCCGAACCGCCGGTGATGATCATGGCGGGCTTGTGCTGCTGGGCGAGCCGCTCGACCTCGTCATAATCGATGCGGTGATCGTCGGGGCGCACGCCGTATTGGACAGCGTTGAACCATTTGCCGGAAAGATTGGGCGGTGCGCCATGGGTGAGATGGCCGCCTGAGGCTAGCCCAAGTCCCATAATGGTGTCGCCGGGCTTCAGCAGAGCAAGCATCACCGACTGATTGGCCTGGGAGCCGGAATGCGGCTGAACGTTGGCGAAGGCGCAATTGAACAGGCGCTTGGCGCGGTCGATGGCGAGTTGCTCGACGACGTCGACATATTGGCAGCCGCCATAATAGCGCCGTCCCGGATAGCCTTCGGCATATTTGTTGGTGAGGAGCGTGCCCGCGGCGTCGAGCACGGCCTGGGAGACGATATTCTCAGAGGCGATCAGCTCGATCTCGTTCTGCTGGCGCTCGGCCTCGTGCTCGATAGCCCCGAAGATCTCGGGGTCCGCGTCTTCCAGATGCTTGGTAAAGAAGTCGTTCCCGCGCGCTTCGGCACGCCTCATGTCACTTGCCGTCATGGCTAGCTGCTCCTCGAGCTCAGACCCGCCCTACATTGCCAAGGGGCGATTGACCCACGCGTTTTGCTCCGCGAGGCGCTCCCTTTGACATTCGGCTGGCTCTACCACATGTCGCGCGGGCGCGCCAGCAACGCCCAAGACGTGGGGCGGCCGAGCGCTGACGCTACAACACCAGGGCCGGAACTCCAACGCCTTGGGAAATCCAACGCCTTGGCTTGAAATCAATAAGCCGAAGCAGTCGTGTCGCCGCCGTCTTGGTTATAGATGTCGGGCCTGAACTGCACGCTGCCGTCGGGCAATCCCCAGGCACTAATATAGGTGAAATAGACGGGGAGCGGCTTGGACAGCTTCGCGTCGATTTGCTCGCCGGTCTGTTTCATCGCCTGAATCCGGTTGATGTCCCAGCCAGGCGTATCGCGCAGGATCCAGGCGGCCAGCGTGTCGACATTATGCACACGCACGCAGCCCGAGCTGTCGAAGCGCTCCGCCCGGCCGAACAGGCTCTTCAGCGGCGTGTCGTGCATATAGACAGCGTCCTTGTTCGGGAAATTGATCTTGATGTAGCCGAGCGAGTTCTCCGACCAAGGAAGTTGGCGGAACTGATAATTGTAGACCTCGGTGCCGTTCCAATCGATCTGCCGGGAATCGATCGGGTTGCCGGCCGCGTCGAAGGCCTGCATGTGGTAGGCGGAGAGGAAGTCCTGGCCGCGCCGGGTGAACTCGCGGGCCTTAGGCACCAGATCCTTGTAGATGATGCTCTTGGGCACGTACCAATAGGGATTGAAATTGATCTCCTGGATCTTGCTGGTAAGCTCGGGAGACGGACGCGCGGGCTTGCCCACCACGGCGGCGTGACGCTGGGCGACCTGCCCCGATTCCACAGCTTCCACCTGCGCCGCCGGAATGTTGACCACAACGTAGCGAGCGGGTGCAGTTGGCGCTAAGTGCTGCAGCTGCTTCAAGCCGGCCTGCAACTGGCCAAGCCTGACGACTGCCGGCACGTTCATCGCCTTGATGGTGACCGCGTCCATGGCGCCAGTTGGCGGCAGTGCGTGACGTCGCTGGAATTTCTTCACCGCCTCAGTCAAGGCCGCGTCGTATTCATCCGGGATGCTGCGTCCGACGAGATCGCCGCTGATCTCGAGGCGCCGGTGCAAGACCACCACGTCACTGCCGACCGTCGGCCAACCCCCCTGTGCCACGATCGACTGGTATTGCACGATGGCGGCCTTTGTCGGCGGAATGTTTGCGGCGGACAGGGTGGGCCAGCCAAGTTCCGGATTGACGATCCAGGCTTGCGTCGCGGCATTGCCTTCTTCGGGGGGAAGCTCGTCGCCATGGAAGGCTTGCGACCCCGGCTGTTGCGGACCGCGCTGGCCGCCGCCAAACAAGCCGCCACCATTGCCACCGAACAAGCCGGGCCCGCCGGAACTCCCCGAATCGCCGCCCTGGTTACCCTGGGGGCCCTTCATCCATGAGAAGAGGCCAGCGCTCGCAGGCTCGAAACTGATGATAAGGAGAGCGGCAGCAAACCCTGCAGCGGCGAGGAATGCCCCGCCTCTCATTTTACTCTGCCATGTCAGCATTCGCCGCTCCCCGTCCGTTGCGGCTTCTGTCCCGCTTTAACTATAGGCGCTTTGCCATTGCCACTCTAGAGCCAATGAACCTCGCGCATTTCCAAAATGCGTCCGGCCGCTGGAGCGTGCCGCTGGCATAGGGACATGCTACGCCGCGATTGAGTCAGAAAGATTTCCCTCGATAGCCGGCCAGGGGCGCCCGCTCTACATGTTGCGGAGTGCGCTGGGCTTCAAGGGCTAGCCAGGGAATGGGGCGATTTTAGGCTGCGACGCCGCCAGGCTTTCGTGAGAAAGCGGCCCCGGCGGCGTTTTTCAGCCACCGGGGCAAATAGCGTCGCGTGTCTCCGATGCGGACGATCAGAGCTGATAGCGGATCTGGTCGGTCCAGAAGCGCTCGAGGCGGATCAAGGCCTTATTGAGAGTCTCCAGGTCGTTGGTGCCGATGCCGCCAACCTGCTGCAAGGACTTGAGTTGCCGGTGATAAAGCCCGTTCACCACCTTGCATACCTCCTGCCCTTTGTCGGTGAGGCGCACCCGCACCGAACGCCGATCGGTGGTCGAGCGCTGATGATGGATGTAGCCGGCATCGACCAGCTTCTTGAGGTTGTACGACACGTTGGAGCCGAGATAATAGCCGCGGCTGGTGAGCTCGCCGGCCGTCAACTCGGCGTCGCCGATGTTGTAAAGCAGCAAAGCCTGCACGCTGTTGACGTCAACCCGACCAAGGCGCTCGAATTCGTCTTTGATCACATCAAGCAGCAATCGATGAAGCCGCTCGACAAGCTTCAAGGAAACAAGATAGCGACCCTTGAGGTCTTCTGCCTCATCGGTGCTAACATGTGTCCCTATATTTAGGGCTACACTCATCGCCTACCCTCGTTAGTTGTTGTTAATCCCCAACTTGACGAGGACTATAGGCGCGCCGACCTAAAATCTGCTTAAGCGAGACGCTTAAGATTGCATGAAATTCTAGTATTAAGTTTTGATGATGTTGCTGGGCGTTTTAGCCCAGTCTCACAGACCTGGAGCCAGCTCTTTGAGGTCGAGCTCATCCTCGGCTGGCGTCGAGAATAGGCGTTCGATGGCCTCGTCATCGACCGCAGCCAGGCTTGCCGGTTGCCAGTCGGGCGCACGCCCCTTGCCGGCGATCCGCGCGGCGATCCCCTCGCGGTAGTCGTGGCTGCCAATGACATGCGAGGCGAGGCGAAATTCGAGGCGGAGCGCGCCGGCGAGATCGAGCGCCTTGCCGCGCCGCATCTGCGCGAAGGCGATCTTGAGAGAGGTGGGCGATTTCTTCCGCATCTCGGCCGCGGTCTCGTGGGCGAAGGCTTGGTCGTCACCCTCCTCGGCATCGAGACGTTCGAGGATGGCCTCGACCGACAGGGCCGAGAAGGCGCGGTTGATCACGGGCGTATGCCGCACAAGCTCGCCTTCGCCAGGCTCGCGGTGGAGCCCGTCAAGCAGCCGGTCGATCGGCTGGTTGTCGCTCAACGCATCCTTGATCACGCCGAAATACGCGGCGGGAATGCAATGGCTGACGAGACCGAGGCGGAAGGCCTCGGCGGGACCGATCAGGCGGCCTGTCAGGGCAAGATAGGTCCCGGTCCATCCCAGCAGGCGCGGCAGAAAATAGGTGCCGCCGATGTCGGGGAGGAAGCCGATGCCCACTTGCGGCATGCCGAAGCGATAGCCCTCCCCCGCCACGCAATGGGTGCCGTGCAGGGTGATGCCGATGCCGCCCCCGAGGACGAGGCCGTTGATCAAGGGGACGTTCGGCCTGATGAATTTGTCAAGCGTCCAGACGTGGCTGTAGGCGGCGCGATAGAATTCCCGGATCGCCCCGCGCGCGCCCTGTTCGCTCCATTCGTGCAGGAGCTTGAGGTCGCCGCCGCTTGAGAACACGGATGGATGCGTAGATTGCATCACCACGCCATAGATATGCGGCGCCGGCGTCCAACGGCGATAATGCTCGCTCAGGGCTTCGAACATTTCCTGGTTGAGCGCGTTTAACCTTCCCGGCCGGTCGAGCGTAACTACACCGGCGCGATCGATCTCCTCGAAGGTGATGCCAAGCGCTTCGGACAATCTGCGATGCCCCTGATCGAATCTCGTCTCGATACCGCCTCATCGGAGGCTTGGCTTGAAAAGGCTCTGCCTTGAAAAGGCCCAGCCTTGCAAAGACAAGGCGCTGCCTTAAAGAGGCTCAGCCTTGAAAGGCCCGGGGCAGCTAGCACTCAATCGCCGAAACCACAAGCTCCGGCAATTGGACGCTCTGATGACGCCTAAACGCATTGCTTCGCTCGCTTTCACGCTTCTCGTGGCCCTTCCGGTCTACGCGCTGGCGGACACCGACGAGGTCCCGCCGCTGCCTGACCGCAACCCCGCGCGCGTGCAAAGTCCGGTGGCGCAGGCGCCGGTGCTGCCGGGGGATCGGCCGACCGTGCCGTGGACCGATGCGGAGATCGCAGCCGCCAAGGCCGATTGCGCCAAGGCGCTCGCCGGCGTGCCGGTCGACTACGAGCCGCTGCCACCTCTCAAAGAGGGCATTTGCGGCGCGCCCGCACCGATCCTGGTCAAGTCGATCGGCAGCGACCCGAAAGTGGTGATCGATCCACCCGCCACCGTCACCTGCCCGCTGGCGCGCGCGCTCAGCGCCTGGCTCAGCAAGACCGTCCAGCCGGAGGCCAAGGCGGTGCTTGGCTCGCAAGTGGTCAAGCTGCACAACGCAACCTCCTATGCTTGCCGCAATCGCTACGGCAGCGCCACCACGCCGCTAAGTGAGCATGCGCTTGCCAATGCGCTCGATGTTTCCGAGTTTGTCTTCGCCTCAGGTGAGCACATCACCGTGCTCGAAGGTTGGCCGCGGCTGGCAAAGGCCCCTCCTCCGCCCGCACCAAACCCCAGCCGGGTGGCCGACGTGACGGGCTCGGTCGTCCCGGTGTCGCACACGCACTCCCTCGTCGTCGGCGCGCTCGCGATAACCAGAATCAAAG
>DASYIU010000229.1:0-2794 GCA_035997285.1 Methyloceanibacter sp.
CTGCAGCCCCTTGTCGGCATCGAAGGCCGCCTCCCAGCGCCCGCGATCCCACACGATCATCGCCCCGCCGCCATACTCGCCCTTCGGGATGTTGCCCTCGAAGTCGAGATACTGCATCGGGTGATCTTCAGTGCGCACCGCGAGCCGCTTCTCGCCGACGATGAGGCTCGGCCCACGCGTCACCGCCCAGCTCTTGAGCGTGCCGCCGTGCTCCAGCCGGAGATCGTAGTGAACGCGCCGCGCATCGTGCTTCTGCACGACGAACTGCCAGCCGGCATCGGGGCTGGGTTCGGGCTTTGGCTTCGGCTTGGATTTGGACTTAGGTTTGGACTTAAGGTCTGACTCGAGATCTGACTTGGGCTCAGGCTCAGCCGTTCGGCTGAAATCGCGCTTCTGCTTGTAGTCCTCGAGCGGATCCCGGCTCCGGGCCAGTCCTCGACCGTCATCCTGAGGTGCCCGCGTCTTCGCGGGCCTCGAAGGATGAACGGCCACCGCCGATGCGGCTTGTTCCCCCCGCGGCACCATCCGGGCCGTCGCCCTTCGAGGCTCGCCCGGCTCAAGTGGCCGGGCTCGCACCTCAGGGTGACGGGGCCGGTGAGTCTTCTTGGTCGCCATCGGGATCGTTACGAGGAAAGCGCGATCTGAATTTCGCAGTATTTAAGCGCCTGCCTCGCGCGCGCCGCCCAGGAGGAGTCCTTGTCGAGCGCGAGGTAGCGTCGCCAGTATCCCGCGGCCTCCGCGAGCCGATCGCAGCGCTGGTGCAGCAGGCCGAGGTTGAACAGCGCATCGGCGTAGTTGGGATCGGCGTCGACCGCACGGACAAGGCAATCCATGGCCTTGTCGGGCTGGCCCTGATCATCGAGCATGTCCGCCAGATTGTACCAGGCTTCGGCGAAGGCGGAGTCCGCCTTGGTCGCCGAGCGGTACGCAGCCTCAGCCTCGACCTTCTGGCCGATGGAGCGCAGCAGGTTGCCGAGATTGAACGCGGCGGCGGGGTCGCCCGGCTCCATGCGCATGACCTTGCGGTAGAGCCGCTGCGCCGTTTCGAGATCCTTGGCTTCCTCGGCCGATTGCGCCTGCTCGAACAGTGCGTCGGCATCTTCTTCCTGCGATTCGCCGACCGGCATCACGAACTGGCCGGTCTTGTCGGTGCGCCCCTTCATGTGCTCGACGAGAATGGCGTCCGACGACGCGGGAAAGAGCCGCAGGTTGGAGAGCGCCGCGTCGGGCAGCCATTTTCGGATCGCCTGCAGGCTCTTGGTGATGGTCGAAAGCCGGACGCCGGATCGCAGCAGCTCGGCCAGTTGCCGCGCCGCGGTCAGATCGCGGAAGCCGTAGCGATCGTCGCGGCCGTCGAGCAGCCCGAACGTGGTCAGCCGCTCGATCACCTCGACCGGCAGGCTGCTCAACGACGATATCTGGCTGGCCGAATAGGAGCGGACCTGGTCGTCCGGGATTGCTTTCCCGGCCCATTCGAGGAATTGCCGCTCGCTGGCGATCGCGACGCCATAGGATTTTGCCAGGCTCAGGCTTTTCGCCGGTTGTCCGTCCGGCAGCAATGGCCATCCGAGCTCGCCGACCACGAGAATAGCGGTCTTTCTGGTGAGGCCGCGGCGCGGCGTGCCGCCCTTGGCTCGCACCAGCGCGAACGCGTCCTCCCGCTTCATCGCGGCAAGGCGTCCGGTGAAAGCCACGTTGCCTTGAAACGGCGAGGTGCTCGGTTCAGGTGCCATGCACTTTGGTCACCCCGGCTCGAGCCAGGGGTCCATCCTCTTCGCGAGATTTCTTGCGAGGAACATAGATTGCAACGGAACTCGGGCTTGCCCGAGCCCCGTAGTCTATGACGCGCCACGAGTCGGGTAAACCCGACTTGTGGTGTAAAGACCGGCAATGACGGCAGGGATATTACCGCGCGCCCGCTTTTTTCTTCGCGGGGCGGCGCTCGCCGGCGCTGGCGGCCGCCGGCTTCTTGCTGCTGGCGTTGATGCTGGCCTTCAAGGCGTCCATGAGATTGATCACGCGTGGCGCGCTCGTCTCCTCGCCGACGGCCTCGACGGGAAGTCCCGCCTGTTTGCTCTTCAGGAGCTCGATCATCGCCTTCTCGTAGTGATCCTCGAACTCCTTGGGATCGAAGTGGCCCGCCTTGGTCTCCACGATGTGGGCGGCGAGCTTCATCATCTCGGCCGGCATCTTCGCATCCGGGATGTCCTCGAAGTAGTCGCCCTGGTCGCGAAGCTCGTAGGCATAGCGCAGCGTCGTCGCCAGCAGGCCCTTGTCGAAGGCCTCGAGCATGACGACGTGCTCCCGGCGCGTCAGCACCACGCGGGCGAGCCCGACCATCTTTTTCTCGCGCATAGCGTCGCGAATGACGGAGAAAGCCTCCTGGCCGACCTTGTCGGTCGGCGCGATCTAATAGGGGCTGTCCAGATAGCGGTCGTCGATCTCGGAGCGGAGCACGAACCGGTCGATGTCGATGGTGTGCGTGCTCTCGATCTTGACCTTTTCCAGCTCCGCGTCCTCGACGATGATGTACTGGCCCTTGGCATATTCGTAGCCACGGCCGATGTCCTCCTTCTCGACGGGCTCGCCGGTTCCAGCGTCGACCATCTGCTGCTTGAGGCGGTTCCCGGTCTTGGTATTGATCCGGTTGAACGACACCCGCTCCGAGCTCGATGACGCCGGATAAAGCGCGATCGGGCACGAGACCAGCGACAGTTTCAGGTAGCCTTTCCAATAGGCACGGGGGGCCATGAGCAACTCCTACGCGAGGCAAAATCCCGACGCGTCTATTGTG
>DASYIU010000230.1:0-2107 GCA_035997285.1 Methyloceanibacter sp.
TCGCATGGGTGGCCCGCAAAGCGCGGAAACGGCCAGGCGCGAGCTGCAGAAGCGCCCACACCGCCATGGCGCGCACGAGCGGGGAAACGTCCATGAGCCTTGCCTCGACCAGAGGCACGAGGCTCGCCTCGCCGGAGTTGCCGGCGGCAATGAGCACGTTGCGCAGGAAGCGGTCGCGCCCGGTGCGCTTGATGGGCGTGCCGCGGAAGCGCGCCCTGAACGCGGCATCGTCGAGCAACAACAACTCGGCGAGAGGCGGGTTGTCGCTTGTCGCTCGCGCGCTGAGCTTCGCCTCTTGCCCCACTTGGGCGAACTTATTCCAGGGGCAGACGGCGAGGCAGTCGTCGCAACCGAAGATGCGATTACCCATGGCCGCCCGGAATCGCGGCGCGATGTGCCCCTTATGCTCGATGGTGAGATAGGAAATGCAGGCCCGCGCATCGATCTGGTAGGGCGCCGTGAAGGCCTTGGTGGGGCACACGTCGAGGCAGCGGCGGCAGGCCCCGCAATGGTCCTCTTCCGGTTCGTCCGGCGCGATCTCGATGCTGGTGAAGATCGAGGCGATGAAGAGCCACGACCCGAACTCGCGCGAGACGAGATTGGTGTGCTTGCCCTGCCACCCCAAGCCGGCCTTCGACGCAAGCGGCTTCTCCATCACCGGCGCGGTATCGACGAAGATCTTCACCTCGCCGCCGGCATGCTCCTGCACCCGCGCCGCAAGCGGCTTCAGTTTCCCCTTGAGCACGTCGTGATAATCGGCGCTCTGCGCATAGACCGAGATGGCGCCGCGCGTCCCTTCCTCGAGGATGGCGAGCGGGTCGCCCGCTTTGGCATAGTTCAGCCCGAGCAGGATGGCGCTTCGCGCTTCAGGCCACAGCGCGCGAGGGCTCTTGCGGCGGGAGGCGGTACCGGCCAGCCAGTCCATGTCGCCATGCCGGCCCTCGGCAAGAAACTCGTCGAGAGCGGCGCCCGCGCCTGCGGCCGCATCGGCCGAGGTAAAGCGCACGACATCGAAGCCAAGCGCCTTGGCCTCTTCGGCGATCCTCGCTTTCAACGTTTGCGCCATGGCCATCATCTTGGGGCGGTTGCCTCAGAAATCGAGGTCGGCATAGGTCCCTGACGGGACGAAGCCCGCGACGCGGTCTTGCAAGAGGGGCCTGAACGACGGCCTCGACTTAAGCAGCGCGTACCAGCTCTTCGCCGCCTCATGGTCTTCCCACGGCACCTCGCCGAGATAGTCGAGCGCCGACAGATGGGCGGCAGCGGCAAGGTCCGCATAGCTCAACGCATCGCCGGCAAGCCAGCTCCGCGTCTCGGCCAGATGACCGATATAGGCGAGATGATAGCGCAAGTTCTCGTGGCCCGCGCGCATCGCTTCCATGTCGGGCGAGGCGCTTTGCGGCCCGAAACGCCGGAACACCTTCTCCTCCACGAGATAGCTCGTGACCTCGTCGTGGAACTTGCGGTGAAACCAATCGACCAGCCGTCGCGCCTCGGCCCGCGCCGCCGGATCGCCCGGGAAGGGCTGGAACAGGCGCCCATCGCTCTCGCCCACGACGTCGCCCAGATATTCGGAGATGGCGTAGGCGCCGCAGACCGGCCCATGCTCGTCGGTGACGAGCACCGGCAGCGTCCCAGCCGGGTTCATCTCGAGGAACTCCGCCCGCCACTCCCAAGGCCGCTCTTCTATAAGCGTGGACTCTATGCCGCACTCGGCGAGCGCGAGGCGGATCGAGCGGGAGAACGCGCAGAGCGGATAGTGCAGGAGAGTCGCCATCGACCTGTCGGTGGCTAAGTGTTCAAAAAGAATCGCGCGCGCTGGAACCTCGGTATAGAACCTGCACGCGCGTCGAACAAGCGGGGCCGCGAGGGGCCATGTCGATAGAGCAGATTATCGTCCTTGCCCTGGTGCAGGGGATCACCGAGTTTTTGCCCATCTCCTCCTCAGGGCATCTCATCCTGATCCCCAATCTGATGCATTGGCCGGACCAGGGCCAGCTCACCGACGTCATGACGCATTTCGGCACGCTGCTTGCCGTTCTCATCTATTTCTGGCGCGACGTGTGGCACCTCATCCTGGGCACGCTCGCCCTGTTCAGGGGCAAGG
>DASYIU010000231.1:0-5293 GCA_035997285.1 Methyloceanibacter sp.
TTCTCGATATGCTGCACGTCGGGTCCAAGTTTGATGACGAGCGCGTTGCCGTCCGGCCCGACAACGGTGAGTAGGCGGTTCGGCACGTCGATGGCCTCGCCCGTGACGATAGCGGTGATGACGCGGCCCATGGCCGCAACCTCGGTCGCACGATCGGCCTTGGCGGCGTCGATGACGATGAACGTAAGCGCGATGGCGAGGACGCCCCTGGCAGCCGCGACGATAACTTTCATGAACGTACCCTCCCAGACTCAAGACTCAGCGTGCTGCCAGCGGCGATGCTCAGCCGAGTACCCGGAACTCGGCGAGGAGTTCCGATGATCGGCTCAGCCTACAGTCCTGGCGTAATTTGGGGGGTGGCAATCCGGCAACAGGCACAGAAAATTCGCGCACGCGGAAGCCTGAAAGGGGCTCAGGCCTTGCGCGAGCGGCGGATCGTCTTGATGCGTCCGCGCGGAGCGCCGGACATCTCGCCGATCTTGCGGTCTTGCGTCTCGACGAAGACGCGTGCCGGCGTATCGCCGTCAAGGCCGCCGAGAACGGCGGCGGGTACTTTGCGGTTCGAGGTCTGCGTGCCGTCCTCGTAGACGACGTCGAACAGCACAAAGCCGTTCGGCAGAGCTTGTTGTCTCTTGGCCATGAGTTCCAACCTTAGGCTAGGTGTCGCCCGGACCCTTTTCGGGGTCCGGCTGATTGGCGTCCGGCGCGTCGCCGCGAGCCGCTTTGCGCTTCGCCGTCTCCTCTTCGAGACGCTTGAGCTTTTCCTGCTTCTTTTGCAGCTTGGCCCGGTTACGGTCCGAGCGCTGCTGGTTGTAGTTGGGTTTGAAAGCCATCTGATGTCCTCATCCCGCTCTGGGTCATGTCTGCTTCGATCGCCTGACTCTCGGACGCGGAGCAGGGGCCGCAGCGGCGGTTTCCTTTTCCGCCGCCTCCTTGGCCAAACGCAGTTCGCGTAAGCGCGCCGTCTTCAGCGCCATCGCCTCATGCTCGCGCTCTTGCTCGAGCTTGAAGCTCGATTCCCGCTTCTTGGTCTGGTTCAGCATCGCCTCGGCATTGCGCCTTGCTGCTGAAGAAGGAGGTTTGCTCATCTTGGTTCTCCTTTAATGGCGAAAGGCCTCCCGGCGATTGGAAGAGGCGGGCGCGGTGCCCGGCGTGCCGCCAAAGCGCCGGCCGCGGGGCCGTCTGCGCCGCTTGGCTGCTGCCGGTGCTGCGGGCCTCGCACGCTGCGGCCGCGGCTGATCGGGCGAGGCGGACGGCGTCTCGCTCAGGCGATGCTCGGCAACGTCCACCTTGCGGCGCATCAAGGATTCGATGGCGCGCAGATATGGCCGCTCGCTTTGATCGCAGAATGACAGGGCAGCACCTCCGGCACCTGCCCGGGCGGTGCGCCCGATGCGGTGCACGTAGCTCTCCGGCTCGTTCGGCAGCTCGAAGTTGATGACGTGGGAGATGCCGGCGACATCGATGCCGCGTGCGGCGATGTCGGTGGCGACGAGAACGCGCGCCCGGCCGGCGCGGAAGGCTTCGAGCGCACGCACCCGTGCGTTCTGTGCCTTGTTGCCGTGCAGTGCCTCGGTCGAGATGCCGGCCTGCAGAAGATACCGGCAGACCTTATCGGCGCCGTGCTTGGTGCGCGTGAAGACGAGCACCCGGTCCATGGCGAAGTCGTCGAGCAGGTCAGTCAAGAGCGTGCGCTTGGCGGCAGTGCCCACGAAGAACACGTGCTGCTCGATGCGATCGACCGCGATGCTGGCCGGCGAGACGTCGATGCGAACCGGGTCGTGTAGAATGTCATGGGCGAGCTTGGCGATATCCGGCGGCATCGTCGCCGAGAACAGAAGCGTCTGGCGTTTGGTTCGGCACAGCGCGACGATCTTTCGCACGTCGCGGACGAACCCCATGTCGAGCATGCGGTCGGCCTCGTCGAGCACCAGGATCGAGACCTTGTCCAATCGGATATGGCGCTGGTTGCAAAGATCGAGCAGGCGACCCGGTGTCGCGATCAGGATGTCTACGCCCCGTACCAAGGCTTTCACCTGACGAGTTTGATTGACACCGCCGAAGATCACTGTGGTGCGCAGCGGGAGATCGCGTCCATAGGCCTCGAAGCGCTCGCCGATCTGGCCGGCGAGCTCGCGGGTGGGCGCCAGGATCAGGGCGTGCGGTGAGCCCGGCGTGCGCGGCAAGCGCTGATGGGAAAGACGTTGCAGGATGGGAAGCGCAAAGGCGGCGGTCTTGCCCGTCCCCGTCTGCGCGATGCCGAGTAAGTCCCTGCCTTCGTTGAGGAGGGGAATGGCCTGCACCTGGATGGGTGTCGGCTGAAGATAGTTTTCGGCCTTCAACGCGAGCCGCAAGGGCTCGGCGAGGCCGAGGCCGTCGAAAGATAGTGTCACTTATAAATGTTCCTTGTACGCCGAACCCGGGCCCGCGCACGGCATGCGCGGTCGTGAATGGCGTTTTGCCTCACCCCACGCGCTATCTGGGGACAGACGATGAATTAGGGAATTGTCTCGGGATGAGGCGCCGCGATTCTGGGCGGCAGCTACGCGCGATCGCGAGCAATCATTGCGAGGGGAACATGGATGCCGCACCCCATCCTGTCAAGTAGAGACTGCGCGCTCGGTAAATTAGGGATGAGGATCGCAGAGCTTGGTGAAGGCCTTGGCGAGGAAGCTACCCGGTCTTGCGCCGTCGCAAGGGATAATTTGCGCTCTCATACAGCGCCCTGATGCCGAAGCCGTCGAACCGCTCCTCGTTGACCTCGAGCGTGCTGCCAATGAGAAGCTCCGGCGGCAGCACCTCGACGGCGTATTTGATCGCCTCGGCGGCATTCTTGAAGCGCGTATAGCGCATCGGCCGCTTGCCGGTCTTGCTCGCGCTTGCGTAAAGCTCGGCGGGAGCTCTGTAGTCGAAGGCGCTCACCTCTGCATTAAAGCATGCAACAGGGGGGTAAGACCAGCCTCGCCCGGGCTGCCTGCCCGGTCGGTAGCGATCGCTGGCGATGCCGATGGCGCAGTTGCAGCAAGCTAAAAGGATTGTCGGCGGCGTCATTCGTTGTCAGGCTAGGCGTGGGCGTGCGGAGCGCGTGAAGCGCATCGCCGTCCTGCCGTAATCCCGCGCGTTTGGCCCAAGGCTTTCTCGATGCATGTGTCGCCGCTCGTTTCCACCATCGCCATTGGCCTCGTGCTCGCCTTCAGCCTCGGCGTGCTCGCCCACCGGTTCAAGCTTCCGCCGCTTGCCGGCTATCTCGTAGCCGGCATCCTTATCGGGCCGTTCACGCCCGGCTTCGTCGCCGACCAGAATATCGCCAACCAGCTTGCCGAGGTCGGCGTCATTCTCCTGATGTTCGGCGTGGGGCTGCATTTCTCGCTTGAGGATTTGCTCTCCGTCCGCGGCATCGCCGTCCCCGGGGCTCTGGCGCAAGCCATGGTGGCGGCGCCGCTCGGCATGGCGCTCGGGTGGGGTCTCGGCTGGAGGCCGGGCGCGGGCCTCATCTTCGGCGTGGCGCTGTCGGTTGCCAGCACCGTGGTGCTCTTGCGCCTGTTGCAGGAACGGCGGCTCGTCGAGACCGAGCGAGGGCGGATCACCGTCGGCTGGCTGATTGTGCAGGACATCGCCATGGTGCTCGTGCTCGTGCTTCTGCCCGGGCTCGCCGGCATGTTTCACGGCGCGGCGAGCGCGCCCGATGCTGGCGAGATCGTCCGCACCGTCGCCATCATGCTCGGCAAGTTCGGCATCTTCGTCGCCGTCATGCTGCTGGTCGGCAAGAAGCTGATCCCGGCGATCCTGCATTATGTCGCCCACACCGGCAGCCGCGAGCTGTTTCGCCTTGCCGTTCTCTCGATTGCGCTCGGCGTGGCCTATGTCGCGGCCGAGCTGTTCGGCGTCTCGCTCGCACTCGGCGCCTTCTTCGCCGGCATGATACTGAGCGAATCGCGGTTGAGCCAGCAGGCCGCCACGGAATCGCTGCCCTTGCGCGATGCCTTCGCGGTGCTGTTCTTCGTCTCGGTCGGCATGCTGTTCAATCCGCACATCGTGGTCGCGGCGCCTTTGGCGCTGCTCGCCACGGTGCTCATCATCCTGGTCGGCAAATCGATCGCCGCCTATCTCGTGGTGCGTTTCTTCGGCCACTCGCGCGCGACCGCGCTCATGGTCTCCACCTCGCTCGCTCAGATCGGCGAGTTCTCCTTCATCCTCGCCAATCTCGGCTTGATCCTCGGCCTCCTGCCTGAGGAAGGCCGCGACCTCATTCTCGCCGGCGCCATCATCACCATTCTGCTCAATCCGCTGCTCTTCGCCGCGCTCGACCTCTATGCGGCGAGACGGGAGAAGGCGCTCGTCGCGGCAGCACCGGTGGCCGTGGAGGAGGCGACGCCAATGCGCGAGTCGATCCGTCCGACCAGCCTCGCCGGCCATGTGGTTCTGGTCGGCCATGGCCGCGTCGGCAGCTTCATCAGCCGGGTGTTAAGCGCGCGCAAGACCCCGCTCTTCGTCATCGAGGACGATGAGGATGCCGTCGCCGCCTTGAAGGCGCGGGGGATCGAGGCCTTGAGCGGCAATGCTGCCGACCCCGCCGTGATCCCGGCGGCGAACTTGAACGCGGCGCGGTGCCTGCTTGTCGCCATCCCCGACGCCTTCGAGGGGGGCCAGGTGGTGCAGCAGGCGCGCGCCATCAACCCGACGCTGCCCATCATCGCGCGCGCCCATTCCGAGGCCGAGATCGAGCATCTCATGAAGCATGGCGCGAACCTCGTGGTCATGGGCGAGCACGAGATCGCCAAAGCGATGCTCGACCATATCGCCGAGACGGCCGCGCCTTAGCCTCGCCATCTCCCACGCTCCCGTCATGGCCGGGCTTGTCCCGGCCATCCACGTTTTGGATGTTGAGGCTTGAAGACGTGGATGCCCGGCACAAGGCCGGGCATGCCGGGACGTGCTTAACGATTATTGCCGCTACAGCATGGACTTGATGTCGGCGGAGAAAGTCGGATAGGCGAAGACGAAGTCACGCATCTGGCTCGCCGTGATCCCATGCTTCATGGCGAGCCCGAACACGTTGATCAGCTCTTCGCCGGCATGGCCGACGAAATGGGCGCCGATGATCCTATCGGTGCTCTCGTCCACGATGATCTTCGACCAGGCCAACGTCTCGGCAAAGGTCCTGGTCGAGAACCAATATTCCATGTCGTTGACCTGGACCTTGGTCTTGAACCCCTTCCCTTTGGCCTTTGCCTCGGAGAGCCCGACGGTCGCCAAGGTCGGCACCGTGTAGACGCAGGACGGGATGCTCTCA
>DASYIU010000232.1:0-1650 GCA_035997285.1 Methyloceanibacter sp.
GTGACGTTGACCGAGCATTGGCGGAAATAGAGGTCGAGCACCTCGTTCGGATCGCGGCGGATCATGCCGGTGTTGAGCATCATATAGGCAATGGCGCGATTGCGATGGCCGGTCGCCTGCTCAGAGCAAAACACCTGCTCGTCGATCTCGAGGTCGCGCCCGGCCAGGCTCGCGAACAGGGCAAGCATGTTGGCGATGCGCTGCTCCTGGGTAGCGCCCCCCATGAGCTCGGCGACGGCGATGGCGCCGGCATTGACCATGGGATTGAACGGGCGGTTGGCGACCTCGTCGAGCACGATGGAGTTGAACGCCTCTCCCGTGGGCTCGACGCCGACATGGGTGAGCACCGCCTCGCGGCCGTAGCGCTGCAGCGCGTAGCCATACATGAAGGGCTTGGAGACGGATTGGATGGTGAAGGCGCGATCGGCGTCCCCCACCGCATAGACCTCGCCATCGACGGTGGCGAGCGCGATGCCGAAGGCGGCAGGATCGGCCTTGCCGAGCTCGGGGATGTAATCGGCGGGCTTTCCCCCAGTCAACCCAGAGACGCGCTCGTGCAGCTCCGCGAGGTAATCTTCAACGGGCGCGAGCGCGGCAGGGGCCTTTGCGTCGAGGATGCGTTGCACGCCAGCTGCCCTGTCCAACGCGGCTCCTCAAAATTCAGGCGCACCAAGTGGCGGCCGGAACATTATGCGGGAACCATGCCAGGGCCAAACCCGCGCGCTAGTCAAGGAAAACAACTTAGGCAATTGAGCGCGTGCTTAAACTTTGTGCAGGTGATCCGGAGCCGGACCAAGCGGCAGGCTATTTCTTGCGGAAGCGGTCGAGATGCACGACCTCTGCGGGGGGGCGCGACATGACGACTTCGGCGGCGCCCGGGGCCTCGCTGCTGTCGTCCTGGACGGGATCGGCGCTCCCGCGCGCCTCTTCCGCCTCGCCCACGAGATCGGGGAGGGCGGCGGCCATGTGCTGGCGGGCGGAGTCGTTGGCGGCGCCCGGCTTGCCGAACTGGAGCCCGAACTGGGCGGAAGGATCGTAGAACGCCTTCACCGCACTGAACGGCACCACCAGCCGCTCCGGCACGTTCGAGAAGGAGAGCTTGACCTCGAATCGCTCGTTGCTCACCAGCAGGTCCCAGAACTGGTACTGCAGGACGATGGTCATCTCTTCCGGATATTGTTCCTTGAGGCGCTTCGACACCGAGACGCCCTCGGCCACGGTATCGAAGGCGATATAGAGGTGGTGCTCACCGGGCAGGCCGTCGCGCTGCACGCGCGCCAAAACCTGGCGCACCACGCCGCGCAGAGCGTCCTGCGTGAGAAGGTCGTATCTGATCTCGTCGTCTGCCATGGAAACCGCCGCCTACCCTCTCGCGACGTGAGGCAGGATCACCCCTCATCAAAGTGGAGGGCTTCTGTTGCCCGGTGCCCTCCGAAACCGCGCCTAACCCCTGCGAAGAGGTGAGGACTTGATTTTCAGGCTATCGCGCCGCTTACGCAGCGAGAGCAGCCTCCGCATAGTTGTCATTGGCAACTATAGGGTTGGCCCGATAACGGCGGTACCATACCGAGCGAAAGCACAACCTTTACACCCTCGTCGAGCCTAGTTCGCCCCCGCCGCGGTTCAGAATTCAGACATCGGAACGTTGCA
>DASYIU010000233.1:0-2193 GCA_035997285.1 Methyloceanibacter sp.
CCGGGGCAACCTCGAGCGGATTCATCACGAAGTCGGTCCGGAACTGGCCTTGCTCGCCGACGGTCGCGCCGGTGAACTGAACATTGAACCCCTTGTCCTGCGGGGGCACGAGCACCGTCGCCCAATATTTGTCGGCGATGCCGAGCCAGCCCGACTTGCTCATGAATTTCATCTGCGTGCCGTTGAGCGCCATCGCCTTCTTGTAGGTGAGCGGCTCGTAGCTCTCGTCGAAAACGCCGATCAACCCTTCATGCAGAATCCAATAGCTCGTCTTTGGGGGGATCTGCTCGCGGTACACCAGCCCGTAGGGTGAGATGGCGACCGGATCGGCGCCGCCATTGGTGACCGCGTCGGTAACGGTGAACATGTACTTGTCGTCGACCGTGATGGTGCGCGTGAATTTGAGCCCCTTGCCGTTATCGTAAGCGAGCGTCACCGGAGATTGCGGGGTCAGCGCGCCGGAGTTTGCTGCCGTCCACAGCGTGTCGGCGCCGGGCAGAGCGAGCTCCTTGTCGGCGCCGGCCCAGCCATACTCGGTGTAATAAGGAAGCGGGCCGCCGGCCGGGGACAGCAGCACGACGTTGGGGCTGCCGGGATCGACGGTCTCGCGATAGTCCATGAGCGTCAGATCGTCGATGCGTCCGCCCTTGAGCGCGATCGAGCCCTTGAGGCTCGGCGTGTCGATGGCGATGCGCGGGCTTGCGGCAAGCGCCTGCTCGCGGGTGAGCACGGCGGTCGCGGCCCCGCCCGGTTGCGTGCCTCCGCCGATGACGGGGGTCTCGGTCCCGGGCTGCGACGGTCCGGCCGGTCCGGGCTGGACCTGCGTCTGGTCTGCCGGCGGCTTTTGCTCGCCTGGATGCGGCCGCGGCACGAAGAAGAACTGCCAGGCGAACAGCACGCCGATCGACAGAACGATGGCCAGGAGAAAGTTGCGGTTGTTCTCGTCCATGTCGCTTTCAGCTCATGCCGCTTTCAGCTCGAGGCCCGCTCGGGGCGCGCTCGCGGGGAGGAGGGGAGGCCAGTCCGTTTTCGAACCGTTCAGCGCTTCTTTGCCGGAGAGGGCTCGTGCACCCTGGCAAGCGCGCGTTCAAGATCCTTGACCAGCTCGATGAAGCGCCGTTGTACCGTGCCCGCCCGCGCGATCAAAACATAATCATAGCCTTCGACAGCGTGCCGCGGCCCGGCGAGCCGCACCGCTTCCTTGAGGCGCCGCCGCGCCCGGTTGCGCAGGACCGCGCCCCCGAGGCTCTTGGTCGCGGTGAAGCCGAAGCGGGCAAGTTCCGAGCTGTCGCCGCTAGCTCGCGCGCGCTGGCGTGCTTGCAATACGAGCGACGGCGCTGCGAAGCGTGCTCCGCCCTTCACATGCAGGAATTCCGTGCGTGTCTTGAGACGTCCGATTGCCGTCACCGGTAAGGCGCCGCCGGCCTAAGCCGACAGACGCTTGCGCCCCTTGGCTCGGCGCCGTGCCAGCACCTTGCGGCCGCCCGCCGTCGCCATGCGCTCGCGAAAGCCGTGGCGCCGCTTGCGGACGAGCCTCGATGGTTGGTAGGTGCGCTTCAAGGGGGCGTCTCCTGGCTAGACCTATCGAAGGCGGAAGCACCGGCTCCGCTCAAGAGATCCGCGATCCCGCGGCTTATAGGTGTCACATCCGCCCAAGTCAATCGATCCCGGCCGGGGAAGGCGGCCTCAGACCTCCACGTTTGCCTCGGTTTTCCACCGTCGGGAAGAGGTCGGGAAGAGGGAGAGTTGTAGCTTCGAGCAAAAGTCGGATAATCATAAGGGGGCCCTGCCATACAGGCCTCTCGCGCCAGTTCTGCCAGTCTGCACGAATGCTCAATCGCCAATGTGCGACAACAGAATCGTTCCGCATCGCCCCTGGTGACGGAGCATCAATGCGTACGGGTAAAAACTCCTAGAGCTACAGCCAAGTCTCAAGCTGCTTTCTCCTCCGTAGGCTAACCCTAGAGGTAACAACTGACGGAGGAATACATGCCACGAGCGAAACTGGCTACGAAGCGCACCGCAGAACTCGACACGCTCTCAATCGCGGATCGACTGGACGTAATCCGGACCAACTTACGCATCGCCGCGCTGGCTTGCGATGGACTGGAGGACACGAGCAAGGGCGACAATACCACCATCGGCTACATGATTATGATGCTGGCAAGCGAACTCGAACAGATCGTCGAGGAG
>DASYIU010000234.1:0-1671 GCA_035997285.1 Methyloceanibacter sp.
CATCCTTCTCGTCTGCTCCAACGTGTTCATGACCTTGGCCTGGTATGGCCATCTCAAGTCCAAGTCGACCCCGCTCGTGACCGTCGTGCTGGTGAGTTGGGGATCGCCTTCGTCGAATATTGCTTTGCCGTCCCGGCCAACCGATTCGGCAGCGCCGTCTATTCGCCGGCTGAGCTCAAGACCACGCAGGAGGTGATCACGCTGATCGTGTTCGCGGGCTTCACGGCGGTCTATTTCAGGGAGCCGCTGAGCTTGGTGCAGAGCGCGGGTTTCGCGCTGATCGGCCTTGTCGCGGTCCTCGTGTTTCGCGGCCAGGCTTGAGGCTGGCGAGCGGGCACCAGGGTTATGAATTTATCCGGGGAGAGGCTTATGGGTGGCCTCCGGAAGGGGCTGTCAACCGCCCGGAGGCCGCGCTAAAGCCTAGACGCCTCTGAACACGTTACCGACTGCGAGGACGACATACGCCACGATAGCGACCCAAAAGGCGTGCTCACTAATGAATGGAAGCGCAACAAAGGTGCCGATAATGGCCAAGACGGCCAAGATCGCGGAAATGACGAACACCGCGGTGGTCGGCGGCGAAAGATTCATGACCAGCCCTCCCTCTTTTTTGACGGGCGGACTGTAATCGCTTTCGCTGAAAAAGCGAGTGGTTTACTTTGTCGGCGCCTAGGGCCAACCTCAGGCTAGCGGCCGTCGAAAGCTCGACGAGAAGGAGGCGAGGCGTCCAATGATGCGGTTGACCCTTGGGATTATTGTTCTCGTGGGGATTTTGGCCGCCGTCTCGGTCGGGCTGCCGGCGCATGTCACGGTGGCACGGTCGGTGGTCATCAACGCGCCGGAATCGGCGATCTTCCCCTACATCAACAATCTGCACCGCTTCAGCGATTGGTCGCCGTGGGGGCTGCGCGATCCGCAATTGGTGGTGACCTATGCGGGGCCCGAGGAGGGCAAGGGCGCTCAGATCCAATGGACGAGCCAGGTGAAGTCGGTGGGGGCCGGCAGCATGGAGATCAGCAGCAGCGAGGCCAATCACACCGTCAACCTTGCGGTCAATCTCAACGGCTTGGATGGCACCGGCTCCTACGACATCGCGCCGGCCGGCTCCGGCAGCAAAGTCACCTGGACCTTCGGCTACGATTCGGGCTCAAGCCCGCTCAAGAGGTGGAAGGCGCTGATGCTCGACGGTTTCGTCGGGGCGGAATATCGCGCGGGCCTAGACAAGCTCAAGGATAAGATCGAGACGGAGCGGCGCCCGACGGCGCCTACGGTTTCGGCTGCTCCTCCCGTAGGGGGAACCTCGACGCAAACCGAGATGCCTTCAGCAGCCCTTCCGCCCGGCGGAGCGGTTCCACAAACGGGTGCTCTCCCGCCTGGCCAGGCGGCGCCTTCAGGGGTCGCTGCCCCGGCAGCAGGCGGTGGGCAGACCGCGAGCACGCCGACGGGAACGGCCGTGGCGCCGGCCGATGCCGTTACGCCGACGCCCGCCGTGAAGCCGCCGAAGAAACCCTTGCGCCGTCGGACGAACCAGCAGGGTCAGCGATAACAGGGCTTTAGAGCCGGCCGATAGAGTTCTTAGAGCTTCTGCTCGGCGCTCGGCGCTGGTGCGGCTGGCGGATCGACCTTGATCGCCTGGATGATGAGGCGGAGCGAGTTCGCCACGAAGGGGTC
>DASYIU010000235.1:0-5535 GCA_035997285.1 Methyloceanibacter sp.
GCTCACCGGCAACCGCATCTTCAAGCAGCGCAACGTCGATATCGGCGTGGTCACGCTGAAGCAGGCGTGGGGGTGGGGCTTTTCCGGCGTGATGGTACGCGGCTCGGGGGCAGCATGGGACTTGCGCAAGGCGCAGCCTTACGAGTGCTACGCCGAGCTCGACTTCGACATTCCGATTGGCAAGAACGGCGACTGCTACGACCGCTATTGCATCCGTATGGAAGAGATGCGCCAATCGATCAAGATCATGAAGCAGTGCATCGAGAAGCTGCGCTCGCAGGAAGGGCAGGGGCCGGTCACGGTCGAGGACAACAAGATCGTGCCGCCGCGCCGCGCCGAGATGAAGCGCTCGATGGAGGCGCTCATTCACCATTTCAAGCTCTATACGGAGGGCTTTCACGTGCCCGCCGGCGAGGTCTATGCCGCGGTTGAGGCGCCCAAGGGCGAGTTCGGCGTTTATCTCATCGCTGACGGCACCAACAAACCGTACAAATGCAAAATTCGCGCGCCGGGCTTTGCCCATTTGCAGGCGATGGATTTCATGTGCCGCGGTCACATGTTGGCGGACGTCTCGGCAATTTTGGGTTCGATCGATATCGTGTTTGGAGAGATTGACCGGTGACGCGCCACACTCAAGGTAATAACAAAGAGCAACAATGAGCGTCCGCCGCCTCGCCACCGAGCAGCCTGAGGGCTTTGCCTTCACGCCCGAGAATCTTGAATGGGCCAAGGCCCAGATCAAGAAATATCCGGAAGGCAGGCAAGCCTCCGCCGTGCTCCCGATTCTGTGGCGCGCGCAGGAGCAGATGGGCGGCTGGTTGCCTGAGCCCTCTCTCCGCTATGTCGCCGACATGCTCGGGCTCGCTTATATCCGCGTCTACGAGATCGCGACCTTCTACACCATGTTCAATCTGGCGCCGGTCGGGCGCCATTACGTGCAGGTATGCGGCACGACGCCGTGCTGGCTCAGAGGCGCCGACGCGATCAAGGCCGCTTGCCGCAAGCTGATCGGCGAGCCGGGCCACGTCACGCAAGACGGGGTGTTCTCCTGGACCGAGGTCGAGTGCCTCGGCGCTTGCGTCAATGCGCCCATGGCCCAGATCAACAAGGACTATTACGAAGACCTGACGCCTGAGAGCCTGGAACGCATCCTGGGGAATTTGCGGTCTGGGCGTCCCGTCACGCCCGGGCCCCAGGATGGGCGGCAGGCCTCGGCGCCCATGGGCGGCCCGGTTACGCTTACCGATCCCGCGCTCTATCGGAATGAGGAGCCACGCGAGGCCGCCAATCAGAGTGAGGCCTCCGTGCCGAAGGCATCGCCGGGCAAGGGCCGAAAACCGAGGCCGAGTTGATGCTGCAAGACAAAGACCGCATCTTCAAGAATCTCTACGGGCTGCATGATTGGCGGCTTAAGGCGGCGTGTGCGCGCGGCGCCTGGGACGGCACCAAGGCGATGGTCGAGCGGGGGCATGAGGCCATCATCGAGGAGGTGAAAGCCTCAGGCTTGCGCGGCCGCGGCGGCGCCGGCTTCCCCACCGGGCTCAAATGGTCCTTCATGCCGACCAAGTCCGACGGCCGCCCGAACTATCTCGTGGTCAATGCCGATGAATCCGAGCCCGGCACCTGCAAGGACCGCGACATCATGCGCCACGATCCGCAGCTTCTGATCGAGGGCGCGTTCTTGGCCTCCTTCGCCATGCGGGCGCATGTATCCTACATCTACATCCGCGGTGAGTTCATCCGCGAGCGCGAGATTCTCCAGGCGGCGATCGACGAGGCCTATGACGCAAAGCTCATCGGCAAGAACAATGTGAATGGCTGGGACTTCGAGCTCTATCTGCATCATGGCGCTGGGGCGTATATCTGCGGCGAGGAGACGGCGCTGCTCGAAAGCCTCGAAGGCAAGAAGGGCATGCCGCGGCTCAAGCCTCCGTTCCCCGCCAATGTCGGGCTCTATGGCGCGCCGACCACCGTCAACAATGTCGAGACCATCGCCGTGGTGCCCGATATTCTCCGCCGCGGGGCCACCTGGTTCACCTCGCTCGGTCCCCCCAACAACAGCGGCACCAAGCTGTTCTGCCTCTCGGGGCACGTGAACAAGCCCTGCAATGTCGAGGAGGAGATGGGCGTGCCCTTGCGCGAGCTCATCGACCATCATGCCGGCGGCGTGCGCGGCGGCTGGGACAATCTCCTTGCCGTCATCCCCGGCGGCTCGTCGGTCCCTTGCATCCCGGCAAGTGAGTGCAACGATCTGCCCATGGACTTCGACAGCCTCAAGGCGCTCAAGACCGGGCTCGGGACGGCCGCGGTGATCGTCATGGACAAGTCCACCGACATCATCCGCGCCATCGCCCGGCTGTCTTATTTCTACAAGCATGAGTCCTGCGGCCAGTGCACGCCCTGCCGCGAGGGCACCGGCTGGATGTGGCGGGTGCTTGAGCGCATGGCCAAGGGCCAAGCCGAGAAGGGCGAGATCGATATGCTGCTCAAGGTGAGCTACCAGGTGGAGGGCCACACCATCTGCGCACTCGGCGACGCCGCGGCGTGGCCGGTGCAGGGTCTGATCCGCCATTTCCGCCACGTCATCGAGGCGCGCATCGACGCTCAAGCTACCAAGCCGTTTGCGCCCTCCGTTCCTATCGCCGCGGAGTGAGACGGTAGATGCCGAAGCTGATCATCAATACCCGTGAGATCGAGGTGCCGAACGGCATCACCCTGATCCAGGCTTGCGAGCTGGCCGGCGTCGAGATCCCGCGCTTCTGCTATCACGAGCGCCTCTCCATCGCCGGCAATTGCCGCATGTGCCTAGTCGAGGTGGCCGGCATGCCGAAGCCGGTGGCCTCCTGCGCCATGGGCGTCAATGATCTTCGGCCCTCCGTGGACGGAACGCCGCCCACCATCATCACCGACTCTGAGACGGTGAAGAAGGCGCGCGAAGGCGTGCTCGAGTTCCTGCTCATCAATCATCCTCTCGATTGCCCGATCTGCGACCAGGGCGGAGAGTGTGACCTGCAGGACCAGACCATGGCCTATGGCTTCGATGCCAGCCGCTTCCAGGACAACAAGCGCGCCGTCGAGGACAAATATCTCGGGCCCCTGATCGGCACCTACATGACGCGCTGCATCCACTGCACGCGCTGTGTGCGCTTCATGACCGAGGTCGCCGGCGTCGAGGAGCTTGGCGCCATCGGTCGCGGCGAGGACATGGAGATCACCACCTATCTCGAGCAAGGGATGCTGTCGAACCTGTCGGGCAACGTGGTCGATCTCTGCCCCGTCGGCGCGCTGACCTCCAAGCCTTACGCCTTCATGGCGCGCCCCTGGGAACTCACCAAGACGCTCTCGATCGACGTCATGGATGCGCTCGGCAGCGCCATCCGCGTCGATGCCCGCGGTCGCGAGGTCATGCGCATCCTGCCCCGCATCAACGACGCCATTAACGAGGAGTGGATCTCCGACAAGGCCCGCCATGTGTGGGACGGCCTGCGCACCCAGAGGCTCGACCGTCCCTATGTGCGGCGAAATGGCAAGCTCGAGGGGGCCACCTGGGACGAGGCCTTTGGCGTCATCGCCGCCAAGCTCAAGGGGCTCGATGGAAAGCGCTTTGCGGCAATCGCCGGCGACCTCGCCGCGGCAGAGGAGATGTTCGCGCTGAAACTCCTCAGCGAGCGGCTCGACTCGCCTCATATCGACTGCCGCCAGTATGGCGCAAAGCTCGACCCAGTGCTTGACCGCGCCAGCTATCTCTTCAACTCCACCATCGCCGGCATCGACCAGGCCGACGCCATTCTCCTCGTCGGCACCAATCCGCGCCACGAAGCCCCGGTGCTCAACGCCCGCATCTTGAAGCGCACCCGCCAGTGTCAGGGGCGTTTGCCTGTTGGTCTCGTCGGCCAGGATGAAGATCTCACTTACGCTTACGACTATCTCGGCGCCGGCCCGGAGACGCTGGCCAAGATCGCCGACGGCTCCCATCCCTTCCTCAAGAAGCTCGAAGGGGTGGAGCGGCCCATGCTGATCCTGGGCCAGGCGGCGCTTGCCCGGCCCGATGGCACGGCGGTCCTTGCCCTTGCCGCCAAGGCCGCCATCGCCATGGGCGCGATCAGGCCGACGCTGTCGTGGAACGGCTTCAATTTGCTGCACACGGCTGCCGCGCGCGTGGCAGGTCTCGATCTCGGCCTCGTGCCGCGTAAAGGTGGCCACGACGTCGCGGGCATGCTCGAAGCCTCTGCCAAGGGCAAGATCGAGGTCCTCTATCTCCTTGGCGCCGACGAGATCGCTATGGAAGATTTGGGCGCGGAGACCTTCGTCATCTATCAAGGAAGCCACGGCGACAAGGGCGCCCATCGCGCCGACGTGATCCTTCCCGGTGCTGCCTATACCGAGAAGGACGGAACTTACGTGAACACCGAAGGCCGCCCGCAGATGACGGCCCGCGCCGTCTTTCCGCCGGGCGACGCGCGCGAGGACTGGACGATCCTCCGCGCGCTGTCAGGCGTGCTGGGCAAGACACTGCCGTTCGACACGGTGCAACAGCTCCGCGCCAAGATGTTCGAGGCGCATCCGCATTTGGCGCTGCTCGATCTGATCGATCCTGCCGATGCCGGGGCAATAGAGCGTCTTGCCAAGCAGCCAACCAAGGCCGGCAGGGAGCGCTTTGGCCGGGTTGTCGAGGATTTCTATCTCACCAACCCGATCGCTCGCGCCTCATCCATCATGGCGAAGTTGAGCGCGCTGCATGCCGGCGCGAGCGACAAGGCAACCGGCACCGATGGCTGAGTTCTGGTCGATCTACGGCTTGCCGCTCGCCCTCATCGTGGCGCAAAGTGTGGCGCTTCTCGTCACGCTGCTCATCATCGTGGCGTTTCTGCTTT
Source organism: Methyloceanibacter sp. (assembly GCA_035997285.1). Taxonomy (GTDB): domain Bacteria; phylum Pseudomonadota; class Alphaproteobacteria; order Rhizobiales; family Methyloligellaceae; genus Methyloceanibacter. Next base: position 4,875 of record DASYIU010000235.1, read on the forward strand.
ATGCCGACCGCAAGGTTTGGGCCGCGGTGCAGATGCGGCGCGGGCCTAACGTGGTCGGCCCTTGGGGGCTGTGGCAGTCCTTCGCCGATCTCCTCAAGTTCGTGTTCAAGGAGCCCGTGATCCCGGCCGGCGCCAATAAGGGCATCTTCCTGCTGGCGCCTCTCGTCACCGCCGGGCTCGCGCTCTCGGCCTGGGCCGTCATGCCCGTCGCCAAAGGCTGGGAGGTGGCCAATATCAATGTCGGCGTTCTCTTCATCTTCGCCATATCGAGCTTGCAGGTCTACGGCGTGATCATGGCGGGCTGGGCGTCGAACTCCAAATACGCCTTCCTCGCCGCGCTCCGCTCGGCCGCGCAGATGGTCTCCTATGAGGTCTCGATCGGCTTCGTCATCATCACCGTGCTGCTGTGCGCGGGCTCGCTCAATCTCGGGTCAATCGTGGTGGCGCAGGATTCGAGCTTCGGCCTGTTCGGCTGGTATTGGCTGCCGCTTTTCCCGATGTTCGTGGTGTTCTTTATCTCGGCGCTGGCCGAGACCAACCGACCGCCGTTCGACCTGCTCGAGGCCGAATCTGAGCTCGTCGCGGGCTTCATGGTCGAATATTCCTCGACTCCCTATATGCTGTTCATGCTGGGAGAGTATGTCGCCATCGTGCTCATGTG
>DASYIU010000236.1:0-7782 GCA_035997285.1 Methyloceanibacter sp.
AGGTCGATCTCCTCCTCGCTGCCGTCGGTGAAGTGCACGCGCGCGCCGTCGAGCCGCTCGATGCCTGGCTTGGTGACTATGCGCCCATGGACGATATGGTCGAGATAGGTGGTGCAGGCAGTAGGATGCGCCTCGAACAGGTCGTGGTCGGGCGCCGGCAGGCCGTAGCGCCAGTGCCGCCCCACGAGCACGATGAGCCCCATCCGGTAGAGAAAGCGCATGACGCTGCGGGGCAGCGGCCAACGGCTGGTGAGATCGATGAACACGTCGGTCGGTTTGCCCAGCACCATCTTCGGGAAGAAATAGTAAGAGCGGCGCATCGAGTGCACGGCCCGCGCGCCGTCGAGGGCCGCGTCTGACAGAATGTCCACGGCGGAGTTGCCCGCCCCGACCACCAGGACGCGCTTGCCCTTGAGCTGCTCCTTCGACTTCACGTCGTGGGAATGCAGCACCTCGCCGGTGAACGTGCCGGGATAAGAGGGCAAGACGGGCTCCCAGTGGTGGCCGTTGGCGACCACGAGGCCGGCATAGGTCCTGGGTGCGCTCTCGCCTTCGAGCCCGACGCGCCAGCCTTGATCGCTGCGCTCGGCCGACGTCACGCGCTTGTTGAAGCTGATGCGCGGGTAGAGGCCGAACTCCGCCGCGTAGGCCCGCAAATAGCTCTGCGCCTGGGCGCGGCTCAAATAATGCGACCATTCCTCGGGAAATTGGAAATCCGGGTAGCGCGAGAGCCGCTTCGAGGAATTGAGGAAGGTCGAGCCATAGACGACGTGGGGGCTGTTGGGATTCCAAATACCGCCGATATCGGCGAGCGCCTCGAAACAGTCGAACGGAATGCCCCGCTCGGCGAAAGTCTTGGCTATCGCCAGGCCGCAGGCCCCCGCGCCGATGATACAGAAACGCTTCACCGCCCCTCACCTCTCGCGCTTTACCCGCCCCGCTGTTCGCGGGCAAACTAAGCATCCCCGCAACGAGGGTTCAACCCACTAGCATCCCTCCCCAACCTCGTTGATCTGTGTCAAATCGTTTCTGGTACAAAGCTAGGTCTTATGCCGCCGGAGACTGCGCCGGGAGCCTGGATTCGGTGGCGCTTTGCTTTATGGTCTGACGCCCGCGTGGTTTGGGGGACTTATGGACATCAAGCGCGACGTCACGATCAAGACTTGGGACGGCACCTGGACCTATCACCCCAAGGTGGTGGCGACGCCAGAGAGCGCCGAAGACCTGGTCGAGATTCTGACCGACGAGGTGCGCTTTCCCGCGCCGGTGCGGCCAGCCGGCTCCATGCACTCCACCGCGCGCATGAATGGCGACGACGGCGGCACCATGGTGGACATGAAGGCCATGAACCGCATCCTCCACTTCACCGACGACACGGTGACGGTGGAGGCGGGCGCCACCTATATCGTCGTGTCCAACGCATTGAAGGAGCGTGGGCTGCAGTTCCACGTCACCACCGAGATCGGCAATGTCACCCTCGGCGCCATGGCCTGCGCCGCCACCAAGGACAGCTCATTCCCCGGCGGTTTCGGCCAGATCAGCTCCTACGTGACCGCCGTGCGGCTGGTCACACCGGACGGCAAGCTCCGCGAGATCGTCGAGCGCGACAATCCCAAGGAGATGCAGCTTATCCGCTCGAGCTACGGGCTGTTCGGCATCATCTATGAGGTGACCATCAAGGTCAGGCCCACCACCGCGCTCTCGGTGCGCCACTACTCGCTGAGCATCGACAATTTCAGACGGTACTACCCGATCTACAAAGCGCGCGGTTTCGCCGTGATGTACTACATCTTCCCCTATGTGAAGCGCGTGCTGGTTGAGCTGCGCAAGGACAATCCCGAGGTGCCGCCCACCTCGCGCCGGCGATGGACCTATCGCAACCGCTTCTGGCGCAAATATGGGCCTGCCGTCACGCTGTGGATCGAGCGCAGCACGACCAACCCGCGGGTTCGCGCGCTCGCCGACGAGCTGCATTTCTTCCTGCTCCGCCAGGCGCTCGTCCTCGTCGTGCGTAGCGACCGCACCTGGCCGCATGCCCAGATCATCAACTATCCGCGCGAGCCCGGCGCCAACAAATATCTGTTCAGCATGTGGGCGTTCCGCGAGGCCGGCTTCTTCGACATCCTCGACGAGTACTGCAATTTCTGCATCGCTTACGAGAAGGCGACCGGCTATCGCTGCAATCTTCCGAGCGTCGGCTATGCCATCGCACGGGACGTCGAGGCTCTGCTGTCCTACAGCTGGGAAGGGGCGACCTTGAGCATTGATCCCGCTTCCACCGGAGGCCCGGAGTGGGAGCAGTTCTTGCATCACTATAACGACTTCTGCAACGAGCGGCGTGGCGCCCCCCTGCTCAACCAGACGCCGTTCCTGACCCGCGACCAGGTGCGGCGCGCCTTCTCGACGCGGCTTCAGCAATTCGGCGCCCGCCGCCGCGAGGCCGATCCCAAGGACCGCATGCTCGATTCCTATTTCCGCGAGCTGCTGTCTTAGCGGCACCCGCGGGTTATTTTGTCTCACCCTCCCATGGAGGGGACCCTTTTCGCCTTCGGGAGTTTTGCTCAACACCCCCAGCGAAGGGACTCGAGCATGGAGCACATCAAAATAGCGGGCTTGCCCCACGAGGCTTCCCGCATCGCCCTTGGCACCTGGGCGATCGGAGGCTGGATGTGGGGCGGCAGCGACGAGGCCGAGTCCATCCAAACGATTCACCAGGCGCTCGACGGCGGCATCAACGTGATCGACACCGCGCCGGTCTATGGCTTCGGCCAGTCCGAGGAAATCGTCGGCAAGGCTTTGGCCGGCGGCAGGCGCCAGCAGGCCCTGATCGCCACCAAGACGGGGCTCGACTGGAGCAGTGGCAAGATCCTTCGCGAATCCTCCCCGCAGAAGCTTAGGCAGAAGCTCGAGGATTCGCTGCGCCGGCTTAACACCGATGTCATCGACATCTATCAAGTGCATTGGCCCGACGAATCCGTGCTGTTCGCGGAGACAGCGCAGACGCTCGATGACTTTCGCCGCGAGGGAAAGATCAGGGCGATCGGGGTCAGCAATTTCAGTCCGTCGCAGATGGACCGCTTCCGCTCCGGAGCATCCCTCCAGACGGTGCAGCCCCCCTATAATCTGTTCGAGCGTGAGATCGAGAAGGACGTCCTGCCTTACGCCGCGAAGCACGGCCTGACGGTGCTGGCCTACGGCGCCCTGTGCCGCGGACTGTTGACCGGCAAGATCACCGAGGCGACCGAGTTCAAGGGCGACGATCTCCGCAAGACCGATCCGAAATTCAAGCCGCCGAGGCTTTCGCAATATCTCTCGGCGGTCGCGAAGCTCGACAAGCTCGCCCGCGAGCAATTTGACAAGCCGGTGCTTGCGCTTGCCGTGCGCTGGATCCTCGACCGCGGCAAGACCATTGCCCTGTGGGGCGCGCGCCGTCCCGATCAGCTCGCGCCGGTGAACGAGGCGATGGGATGGAAGATCGACGCCGCCACGATGCGGGAGATCGACCTCATCCTCGCCGACACCATCAAGCACAAGGTCGGGCCTGAGTTCATGGCGCCCCCGCCTGCGAAGGCGGTCGAACCGCTCGGCAAACGAAAGGCCGGCTAGCAGCTACGCTCCCATCTTGCGCGTGAACCAGCGGATCAGCGGAAAGGAGACGGCCCGCGGCAGCGAGCGCACGCTCTTCAAGAAGCCTTCGACCTGCGGGGGAAAAGCAATCTCGTAGGGTTTCCGCCCGAGCTTCTCGAGGATCTTCCGGGCGCATCGCTCTTTGCTCATCGCATAGAGCTTCTTCTTGGGGTCGTAGGACGCATTGAGCGGGGTATCGACGAAGCCCGGATTGATGATGGTCACGTCGACGCCCGTTCCCTCCAACTCGAGTTCCAGGCTCTCGGCGAGATTGATCACCGCCGCCTTGCTGGCGCCGTAGCTGCCATTCCCCGGCCAGCCGGCATAACCGAACAGAGAGCCCATGATGGCGATGTGGCCGTGTTGGCGCGCCAGCATCGACGGCAGCACTGCCGCGATCGCGTTGATCACGCCGTCGACATTGAGGGCCATGGTGCGGTGGAAGCCGTCAAGATCGATGTTGCGGATGTCGAAAGGCACATACATGCCGGCGCCGAGCAGAGCGAGATCGATTGGGCTGAGCGCGCTCTCGATCTTGGCGACCGAACCTTTCAGCTCGTCAGGCTTCAGCACGTCGGCGGGAAATACCTCGATGCGTTCACTGGAAGCTGCGAGCTCGTCGAGCTTGCCACTTGGCCGTGCCGTCGCCGCCACGGTCACGCCGGCGCTAGCGAGTCTTCGCGCGATCTCGCCGCAGATCGCGCCTGAGGCGCCCGTGATCCACGCCACCTTCCAGGGAAATTGCGCTGCCAACTTTACCTCCCGGTTGTCATGCCCGCGAAGGCGGGCATCCGGTAATCACCGATCTCGCCCATACCGTACGGTGGCGGTTACTGGATTGCCCGGTCAAGCCGGGCAATGACAAGAGAGAATTCCAAGACGGCACAAGCCAACGCCTCTAGTCCACAAAAGGATCGTGCACGAGGATGGTGTCCTCGCGCTTGGGGCTGGTCGACAGCAGCGCCACGGGCGCGCCGATCAGCTCCTCCAGCCGTCGCACATATTTGATGCATTGGGCGGGAAGCTCGGCCCAGGAGCGGGCGCCGCGCGTCGATTGCGTCCAGCCCTCCATGGTCTCGTAGATGGGCTCGACGCGGGCTTGCGCCCCTTGCGCCGCCGGCAGGTGGTCGAGATTGTGGCCGTCGAGCCGATAGCCCACGCAGATCTTAAGCTCCGGCAGCTGGTCGAGCACATCGAGCTTGGTCAGCGCGATGCCGTTGATGCCGCCCACTTTGCGCGTCTGGCGCACCAGGCAGGCGTCGAACCAGCCGCAGCGGCGGGCGCGCCCCGTCACCGTGCCGAACTCCGCCCCGCGCTCGCCAAGAAGCCGCCCGGTCTCGTCCTTGAGCTCGGTAGGGAACGGCCCCTCCCCCACCCGCGTCGTATAGGCCTTGGTGATGCCGAGCACATAGTTGATGGCGCCCGGACCGAGGCCCGATCCGGTCGCCGCCTGCGCCGCCACGGTGTTCGACGAGGTGACGAAGGGATAGGTGCCGTGATCGATGTCGAGCAGCGCCCCTTGGGCGCCTTCGAACAGGATGCGCTTGCCTTGGCGGCGCTTGGCATCGAGCAGCGCCCACACCGTGTCCACATAGGGGAGGATCTTCGGCGCGATCTCGCTCAGCTGATCGCACAGATCGTCGGCGGAAATCTCGGGCTCGCCGAGGCCCCGGCGCAGCGGATTGTGATGGGCCAGGATGCGCTCGATCTTGGGCCTGAGGCTCGGCAGGTCCTGCAAGTCCATCACCCTGATGGCGCGCCGGCCCACCTTGTCCTCGTAAGCCGGACCGATGCCGCGCTTGGTCGTGCCGATGCGTCCCTCGCCGGCGGAAGCCTCTCGCAGCGAGTCGAGCTCGCGGTGAAGCGGCAGGATGAGCGTCGCGTTCTCGGCGACACGGAGATTGTCGCGGGAGATGCTGACGCCGAGCGTCTCGATCTTGGCGATCTCCTCGGCCAAGGCCCAGGGGTCGACCACGACCCCGTTGCCGATCACCGCGAGCTTGCCCTTGCGCACCACCCCTGAGGGCAGCAGCGAGAGCTTATAGGTGGTGCCGTCGACCACGAGGGTGTGGCCGGCATTATGCCCGCCCTGGAAACGCACCACGATATCGGCGCGCTCAGACAGCCAATCGACGATCTTGCCCTTGCCTTCGTCGCCCCATTGGGAGCCGACGACCACGACATTGGCCACCTTCGGAAATCCTCTAAGCCTTGGATAGAGACGCACAAACGGCCCCGTGGGTCGCGGGGCCGTTTGACCTTATAGCGCGCCCGTGCGGCGGACGCGAGTGCGCTCATCGCCCTCGGCTCGCACGCTGCCGTTCAAGGCGGCCGCTTGAGCGGCTCAGGCCGCTTTGGCGAGGGCATGTTTCTCTCGGGCGAAGGCCCAATCGAGCCAAGGCAATAGCGCCTCGACGTCGCTGGTCTCGACCGTGCCGCCGGTCCATATACGCAAGCCCGGAGGCGCATCGCGATAGGAACCGATGTCCTTGGCGACATTCTCGGCATCGAGCGCCAGGGCCATGCGCCGCGGAACGTTGTCGCGCATCGCAGGCGGAAGCGCTTGGATCTCGGGATCGATCACCTTTAGGCAGACCGAGGTGTTTGAGCGCGTTTCGGGCGCCCGGGCGACGAAGTCGATCCAAGGGGTTTTCGCCACCCATTCGGCAATGACGCGGGCAGTTTCGTCCGCGCGCCCGATCATTCCCTCGACGCCGCCAACGCTCGCGACGAAGGCGAGCGCATCGAGGTAGTCTTCCAGGCACAGCATCGACGGCGTGTTGATGGTCGAGCCCTCGAACAGCTGGCGCATGAGCTTGCCATCCTTGGTCATGCGGAAGAGCTTCGGCAGCGGCCAGGGAGGCCGATAGCTCTCAAGCCGCGCCACGGCACGCGGGCTCAAGATCAAGATGCCGTGCTGCGCCTCGCCGCCGAGCACCTTCTGCCAGGAGAAGGTCGCAACATCGAGCTTCCCCCAATCGATCTCTTGCGCGAACACGGCGGAGGTCGCGTCGCAAATGGTGAGGCCTTTGCGGTCTGCCGCGATCCAATCGCCATTGGGCACGCGCACCCCCGAGGTCGTGCCGTTCCAGGCGAACACTACGTCGCGATGGAAATCGACCTGGGCGAGGTCCGGCAGATCGCCATAAGGCGCAAGCAGCGCGCGAACGTCCTTGAGTTTGAGTTGCTCGACGATGTCGGTGACCCAGTCCCGGCTGAAGGCCTCCCAGGCGAGCACGTCGACGCCGCGCGCGCCGAGCAGCGACCACAGCGCCATCTCGACCGCGCCGGTGTCGGAGGCAGGGACGATCGCCGCGAGATAGCCTTTAGGAAGCTTGAGCAGCTCCCGTGTCTGCGTAAGAGCAAGCTCGAATCTTGCCTTAGTCTCAGGCTGCCGATGGTTGCGGCCGAGCAGCGCTCCCTTGAGCCCATCAAGCGACCAGCCGGGATGCTTGGTGCAGGGCCCCGAAGAGAAGCGAGGATTGGCGGGGCGTAGCGCCGGCTTCTTAGGCACGCTCACGGACTTCTCCTTCGGAGGCTGTAACGGAAGGCAAACCGAGAGTTGCCCATACTTTCGGCTGCCTTGACCGTCAAGTGCGGTAGGGCCGGACGCCAAAGGCAAAAAAAAGCCGCCCGTCAAAACGACGGGCGGTAGAGGCTAGCAGTCTTTGGGTGGATGGGACTTTATTTGAAAGCGACCGGCATCGAAGCGGGTTGCGACCCGAGCTTCCAGCGCACGCCAAGCATGATGTCGTTGGAGGTGATGTTGTCGATGTTGAGGCTCCTGTAGGAGCTCGAATTGTCGAAGGCCGTAACCCGGCCGCTTCTCTCATCGCCGAGGTCGGTGAAGCGGTAGGACAGGTCGATGGTGAGGCGCAGGGGTCACGTCGTAGGCCAAGCCGGCATAGACGGCCCAGGCGAAGTTCGTCTCGGTATTGTCTGCCCCGTAGAACACGCTGTTGTTGGGGACGTTGACGTCCTTCAGGCCAAGCACCGAGATCGAAGCGAAGCCAACACCGCCGCCGACATAGGGCGTGACGCAGCGGTAGGTGCCGAGGTCGAGATAGGCATTGGCCAGACCGATCCAGCTCTGGATGTCAGCCGTGTATTCGTTGGTGCCTGGGTTGAATTCACAGGGGCGGAAGTGAGGGCCCA
>DASYIU010000237.1:0-7921 GCA_035997285.1 Methyloceanibacter sp.
GCCGGCGCGGCGGCTGGCGGCGTCTTTGGCGCCTGCGTGGCTTTAGGCTGGCCTGCTGCCGGCACCTGTTGGGCCATGGCCAAAGGCATGGCGATGCTCAGAGCAAGCGCCCCAAGACCTGCATACACCATCCCACGACCCGCAACGCGGCGCAGCATGTTCCATTGATCCCTGGACCAGATCATTAATCGACCTTTCCTCTCTTCGCGGGCAGGTTCAGGTCTTTACCGATGACCCCGTACCCCGCGTTCCTTGCTGATAGGGTCAATACCCGAATTGAGGCGTAGACGTGGCTAAGCGCCTTGAATCGGAGGGCTTGTTCACCTCTTGCCGGCGACCGCTAACCCTCTTCATTACTGCCCGTAGCTCTAGCGCCGGATTGCGTTGCAAGCGATGTTACCCTTAACTCCGTGCTGCAATGCGGAAAGCATCTATAGCCATGCGCGCCCCCCGTTGAAAGCCCCTATTTCATTGCTGGTGATGAGCCTCCTCCTGTTGCCCCCCCCTGGCGGCGCGAGGGCCGAGCCCGCACTTGGGCTTGCCATGCATGGCGAGCCGCAAGAGGCCAAGGGCTTCACCCACTTTCCCTACGCCAACCCCGATGCGCCGAAGGGCGGACGCGTCACCTTCTCCATCCAGGGCTCCTTCGACAGCCTCAATCCCCTGATCGTCAAAGGGGCGCCGGCCGACGCGATCCGCGACTACGTCTATGAGAGCCTGCTGGCGCGCGCCAATGACGAGCCCTTCACCCTTTATGGCCTCATTGCCGAGAGCGTGGAGACGCCAGCCGACCGAAGCTTCGTCGAGTTCACGCTGCGCCCCGAGGCGAAATTCTCCGACGGGACGCCCATCACCGTCAAGGACGTGATCTTCTCCCAAACGCTGTTGCGCGACCACGGCCGGCCCAATCACCGCTCCTACTACAAGAAGGTCACCAAGGTGGAGCAGACCGGCGAGCGCAAGGTCCGCTTCACCTTCGATGGCAGCGGCGACCGCGAGATGCCGTTGATCATGGGGCTGATGCCCGTGCTGCCGCGCCATCTCATCGATCCGGATCAGTTCGAGAAGACGAGCCTCGTCCCCCCGGTCGGAAGCGGCCCCTACACCATCGCCAAGGTCGACCCCGGCAAGAGCATCTCGTTCGCGCGCAACCCCAACTATTGGGGACGCGATCTTCCGGTCAATCGCGGCCTCTACAATTTCGACGAGATCCGCTTCGACTATTACCGCGACGCCGGCAGCATGTTCGAGGCCTTCAAGTCTGGCCTCGTCACGCTCCGCAACGAGGACGATCCGACGCGCTGGACGGAAGGCTACGATTTCCCCGCGCTCCGCGACGGCCGCGTCGTCAAGGAGGAGCTGCCGGTGGAGACACCCGCCGGCATGTCGGCGCTCGTCTTCAACACAAGGCGGCCGATCTTCGCCGACCCGCGCGTGCGCGAGGCCCTTATCAAGCTGTTCGACTTCGAATGGGTGAACCGCACCCTCTATCACGGTCAGTTTGCGCGCAGTGAAAGCTATTTCGCCCGCTCGGGGCTTTCCTCGCATGACCGCCCCGCCGACGCCCGCGAACGCGATCTCCTCGCGCCTTATGCGAGCGAGGTGAAGCCAGAGATCGTGGACGGGAGCTTTGCCTTCCCGGTCAGCGACGGCACCGGCGAGAACCGCGAGGGACGGCGCGAGGCGCTCGCGCTGCTCGAAGCCGCGGGCTACCAGCTAAAGGACGGCAAGCTCGTCAAGGTGGCGACGGGAGAGCCTTTCGCGTTCGAGATTCTCGCTGCCACCCGCGCCCAGGAAAGGCTGCTCCTCACCTATGCCGCAGCTTTGAAACAGGTAGGAATCGAGGCGCGAATCCGTCAAGTTGATTCGGCCCAATATCAACGGCGCAAGCAGACCTACGACTTCGACATGATCCAGTATTTCTGGCCGGTGTCGCTGTCGCCGGGAAACGAGCAGTCGTTTCGTTGGGGGAGCGAGGCTGCGGTGACCGATGGCTCGTTCAACTATCCTGGCGTGAAAAGCCAAGGCGTCGATGCCATGGTCGAGGCCGTGCTCAAGGCCGATGACGACGACAACTTCGTCTCGGCGGTGCGCGCGCTCGACCGCGTGCTGCTTTCGGGCAACTACGTCATCCCGCTGTTCCATCTGCCGCGCCAGTGGGTCGCCCATTGGACCGACCTCAAGCGGCCGTCCACCACGCCCCTTTACGGCTATCAGATCGACACCTGGTGGCTCCAACCGTCCGGCACCCAGCCCGCAGGCGCCGGCAAGCCCTGATGCGACGATGAGCACGCTCCCCGCCGAGGCCATGCAGAGGATAGAGGAGGGTGCCCCGGTCACCGCCGAAGGCCTGTTGCGGCGGCGCGCCCGCCAGAGGCCCGGCGTCGTCGCCCTTTCCGATCCGCCGAATTTGCCGGCGCTCGGCTTCGGACCCCCGCGGTCCTTGACCTACCGCGAGGCCGACGACGCCGTCGACGCGCTTGCCTCGTTCTTCATCGAGCTCGGACTCGAGCCTGGCGACAGGATCGCGGTTCAGCTTCCCAATCTCGTCTTGCAACCGCTCACGCTGCTCGCCGCCTGGCGCGCCGGTCTCACGGTCGCAAGCCTGCCGATGCTGTGGCGGACACACGAGATCGGCAGAGCGTGCGAGGAGGTCGAGCCCAAAGCCCTTATCGGCGTTTCCCGCTTCGGCGGCGAGAACCACGCCGAGAAGCTCTGCGAGATTGCCTCCACCCATCTGTCGGTGCGCTTCGTGCTTGGGTTCGGTCCCGACCTTCCTGACGGCGTCGTTTCTCTCGATGAGGTGATCGAAGCTCGACGGGGCGGGGCGGATGGCCTGGTCGAGGCGCCGATGCGCGTCACGCCGGCCATGATCACTTTCACTGCACGGGCCGGCGCGCCGATGGTGCCGGTGTTTCGCGGGGAGGACGAGCTCTTGGCGCAGGGGGCGCTCACGGTGCTTGCGCTCTCGCTCGACAGAGGCGACGTGATCCTCAATCCCTATCCCTGCACGGGGACGGCCGGGCTTTCGCTCGGGCTCATGCCGTGGCTGATCGGCGGAGCCACGCTCGCCCAGCATCATCCCTTCGATCATGCCGACTTCGTACGGCAGCTTCTCGCCACCGGGGCGACGGTCACGGCGCTCCCCTCCCCGATCCTTGCCGAACTCGCCAAGGATGGCGTGCTGCAAAGGCCTGAGTGCCGCTTACGGCGTCTCGGCGCGGTGTGGTCGACGCCCGAGCTCGCCCCGCCGCCGCCGCCGTTCAATGGCGCCGCCCCTCTCCTTTTCGACCTCTATCCGCTGGGCGATCTCGCCGGCGTGGTGCTCAGGCGCGAGACGCGCGCAAACCCTGCGCCCCTCCCGCTCGGGCGCGTGCATCTCGAAAACGATGGCGACAGGGCCGTGTTCGTGGAAACGAAGTTCGGCACGCGCCGCGACGGGGAGGGCGACGGCGAACTCGTGTTGCGTGGGCCGGTCGTCTCTCATGGGCCGGCGGGCGGACCGCTCGCCGTCGACCGCGATGGCTTCGTCGCCACCGGTCTTTTTGGCGCGCCCGAGGACACTGACGGCGGAAGCTTGCGGCTCAAGCGGGACGGCGAGCTTCTGCATCATGGCGGCTTTGCCATTGCCGCGAGCGAGCTCGACCAGCTCTATCAAAGCTTCCCGGGGTTCCTCGACGCAGCGTGTTTCGCGCTCCCCGACCCGATCGTCGGCGACCGCATCTTCGCGGCGATCGTGCCGCGGCCGAACGAGCCCATCTCGCTCGATGCACTGCATCTTCATCTCAAGAAGTGCGAGGTCGCCCCTTACAAATTCCCGGACAAGCTTCTGGTGGTGAAGCAGATTCCGCGCGAGGGGTCAGGCCGCCTACTGCGCGAGCAGATCCTCAAGCAGGTGTAGTTTCCCCCGCTAAGCCGCCTGTTTGACCTCGGCGGCAATCTTGACCAGCCGCTGAAGCAGCGCGCTGGCGCCGGCGAGCCGCGCTTCCGGCGTCTGCCAATTGGCATAGTAGATGAGCCGGTGGTCGGGCTGGAGCTTCACCTTGGCCCCCGCCTCGCGGATGAAGGCGATCAGCCCGTCGGGGTTGGCGAAGCTCTTATTGCGGAAGGCGATGACCGCGCCTTTCGGCCCGGCATCGATCTGCTCAATGCCAGCCTGTCGGCACAGCCCTTTGATCTCGACGATGTCGAGGAGATGGCGCACTTCCTCGGGCAGCGCGCCGAAGCGGTCGATCAGCTCAGCGGCGAAGGACTCGATCGCATCATGGCTCTCGACCGTGGCGAGCCGGCGATAAAGCCCGAGCCGCACTTGCAGGTCCGGCACATAGGCTTCGGGAATGAGCACCGAGGTGCCGAGATTGATGCGCGGCGACCATTGGTCCTCGATGTCGGCTCCCTCGCCGCCCTTCAGTGCCGCCACGGCCTCTTCCAGCATCGACTGGTAGAGCTCGAAGCCCACCTCCCGGATATGCCCGGACTGCTCTTCGCCCAAGAGATTGCCGGCGCCCCTGATGTCGAGGTCGTGGCTCGCGAGCACGAAGCCCGCGCCGAGCGTGTCGAGCGACTGGAGCACCCTAAGCCGCTTCTCGGCCGCCGGCGTGAGGCGCGCGTCGGCTTGAATGGTGAAATAGGCGTAGGCCCTGATCTTCGAGCGCCCGACGCGGCCGCGCAGCTGATAGAGCTGGGCCAGCCCGAACATGTCGGCGCGATGCACGATCAGCGTGTTGGCAGAAGGGATGTCGAGGCCGGACTCGACAATCGAGGTCGAGAGCAGAATGTCGTATTGCCGGTCGTAGAAGGCGTTCATCACGGAATCGAGCTCGCGGGAGGCCATCTGGCCATGGGCGCGCGCGACTTTCAGCTCGGGCACATGCTCGGCGAGGAAGGCGGCTGCGTCTTCGAGATCGGAGACGCGCGGCACGACATAGAAGGTCTGGCCGCCGCGGAAGCGCTCGCGCAGCAGCGCCTCGCGAAGGATCACGGGATCGAACGGCGTCACATAGGTGCGCACAGCAAGGCGATCGATGGGAGGCGTCGCGATCAGCGACATCTCGCGCACGCCCGACAGAGCAAGCTGCAGCGTGCGCGGGATCGGCGTGGCGGTGAGCGTCAGCACATGCACGTCCTCGCGGAGCTCCTTCAGGCGCTCCTTGTGCTTAACGCCGAAATGCTGCTCCTCATCGACGATGAGAAGCCCGAGATCGGCGAACTCAACGGCCTTGCCGAGCAGCGCGTGGGTGCCGATGACGATGTCGATATGGCCGCTCTTGATGCCCTTCTTCATCTCTGCGATCTCTTTGGCGCCGACCAGCCGCGAGGCCTGCGCGATCTTCACGGGAAAGCCGCGGAAGCGCTCGGTGAAGGTATGGAAGTGCTGGCGGGCGAGCAGCGTGGTCGGGCAGAGCAGCGCCACCTGGTGGCCCGCCATCAGGTGACGGAACGCCGCTCGCAGCGCCACCTCGGTCTTGCCGAAGCCGACATCGCCGCAGATCAGCCGATCCATGGGCCGGCCGCTTCCCAGATCGTCGAGCACGGCGCCGATGCTCGTGGCCTGGTCCTCGGTCTCCTCGTAGGGGAAGCGGGCGGAGAACTCGTTATAGAGACCGTCGGGCGGCGTGAAGACCGGCGCCTGCCGCAGCTCGCGCAGCGCGGCAACCTTGATCAGCTTGTCGGCCATGTCGCGAATGCGCTTCTTGAGGCGGGCTTTGCGCGACTGCCAGGCGACGCCGCCGAGTCTGTCGAGCTGGACGCCGGACTCGTCTGAGCCGAAGCGGCTCAGGAGCTCGATATTCTCCACCGGCAGGTAAAGCTTGTCGCCGCCCTGGTAATGCACTTCGAGGCAGTCATGCGGCTCGCCTGCGGCCTCGATGGTGGCCAGTCCGGCGAAGCGGCCGATGCCGTGGTCGGCATGCACCACGAGGTCGCCGACGCTCAAGCTCGACACTTCGGTGAGGACGTCGCTGCCGCGTTTTGCCCGGGACTTGCGGATGAGCCGGTCGCCGAGGATGTCCTGCTCGCCGATCACGGCAAGTCCGGGCGCCTCGAAGCCGGTCTCCAGCGGCAGCACGGCGAAGACGGTCGCCGATGGCGGAGCCGCTAAGGCCTCGCCGAAGCTCGCGGCGGTCTTGGTCTCGCTGACCCCATGCTCGGCCAGCAGCGTCGCCAGCCGTTCCCGCGCGCCGACGCTCCAGCAGGCGACGATCACGCGCTTACCCTCGCCCTGGAGCCGCTTGGCATAGGCGACCACGGCATCGAAGACGTTAGCGCCTTCGGTCTGGCGCTCGGCGGCAAAGGAGCGTCCCTGCCTGCCGCCGAAGGACACGATCGTCGAGCCTTGGTCCTCTTCAGGGCGCTCGAAGGGATCGAGCGCGATGGTCTGACGCGTGGCCAGTGCCGCCTGCCAATCCGTCTCGCCGAGAAACATGCTTTCAGGCGGCACGGGATGATAAGGCGGCGCGCCGAAGGCCTTGCGCTCGAGCGCCTGCGCGCGGGCGTCGTAATGGTCGGCGATCTGCTCGAGCCGCTTGGCGCGCGCATCGTCAACCAGAGGATCGAGCGCGACGACGGCGCCCGGCAGATACTCGAACAAGGTGGCGAGACCGTCATGGAAGAGTGGCAGCCAGTGCTCCATGCCCTGATGCTGGCGCCCCACCGAGATCGACTCGTAGAGCGGATCGTCGCCGGTGACCGTGCCGAACAGCTCGACATAACGCTGGCGGAAGGCGCGGCGCACCTCGGGCGTAAGTGTCACCTCGCTCACGGGCAAGAGCTGGACCTGGTCGAGCCGCGCCTCGGTCCGCTGCGTCTCGGGATCGAAGGCCCTGATCGACTCGAGGGTATCGCCGAAGAAGTCGAGGCGGATGGGCTGCCTGCCGGGCGGATAGAGGTCGAGAATGCCGCCACGGACGGCGTATTGGCCGGGGTCCATCACGGTGCCGGCGCGGGCATAGCCAGACGCTTCGAGCCGCTCGATCAGCCCCTGCATGCTCAAAACATTGCCCGGCGCGAGCAGCTCGCTCGATGCGGCGATGAAGGCGCGGGTCGGCACGCGCTGGAGCACGGCGTGGATCGTGGTCAGCACGATGAGGGGTTTGGTGTCGCCAGGTGACCGGCCGTTCAGCGCGGCGAGCGTGCTGATGCGCCGCGCGATGGTCTCGGCATTGGGCGCGACCCGGTCGTAGGGAACGCCGTCCCAGGAGGGGAAGCTCAACACCGTCACGTCGGGAGCGAAGAATTGCAGCGCCTCTTCCAGGGTGGCGAGCCGGTTGGCGTCGCGGGCGACATGCAGGACCGGCGCGCCGTGCGTCCCATGGCGGGCTAGCTCGCCGAGGAGGAGCGTGTCGAGCCCCTCGGGCACGCCGCTCGCTATTGCGTGCGGGGCTTTGAGCAGGCGCTCGACCGGCAGGGATGGAAGCTTCGGCGTGATTGCCATAAGGGGGTATCGTCGGTTATTCGGGCTGGTCGAGGCCGTGGAAACGCCGCATGCGCTCAATGAGTTCGTCCAGGTCGCGCTCGCCAAGCGTGCGCCCCTCGATTAGGGACGTTTCGATCTCGGGATCGGGCCTCTCGATGAGGCGCTCGAACAGGCCAATGTCGGCGGCATTCATTCCGTCAAGCGTTTGCTCGGCGAAGCTACCGAGCAGGACATCCATCTCCTTGTAGCCACGGTGCGTCGCGCGCCAAAGCGCCCGGCGGCGGCGCATTCCAAGATCACTGGACATGAATCTGGTTCCAGAGCCTGATCGGGTGGGTTAGAGCGAGCGCGCTTACTCTGTCAAGGACATGGGAGCGAGTCTTAGCAGTGTTTGTGAGTTGAGCAGGCTTGCTTGGCACTTGTCCCCCTCACCCTTCCCGCCATGCGGCTTGCGCGAGCGCCGCTCGAGGGCGTTGCGCGCAAGATCGCGGCGGAAAGCCCTCTCCC
>DASYIU010000238.1:0-9196 GCA_035997285.1 Methyloceanibacter sp.
CCTGATGGCGGCGAGGCTGATGGCGGGGGCCATCACCTCCTGCACGCAGCCGAGCATCAGCGCCACGCGCTTGGCCTTGGGCTCCTTGCCGATGGCAGATTTGGGCTTGGTGAGGTTAGACTTGGGCCTCGCCTTCGGCACCAGCGCCAAGGCCGCGGCGGTCGCGGGGAACCCGGCCTTCTCGATCAGGCCGCGGAATGGCCGCGCCAGCCAGCCCAGCACCAGGGCCAGGCGGAAGCGGCGCGGGTAAGGCAGCACCTTGCTCAAGATCCAGCGCGTGGTGCGTTGCGCGGAGGTACGGTGCCCCTTCATCTCGATGCGGGTGCGGGCGAGGTCGACGAGATGCATGTAGTCGACGCCGCTCGGACAGGTGGTCATGCAGGACAGGCAGGAGAGGCAGCGATCGATGTGATGGGTCATCGTCGGCGTCACCTCGCGGTCCTCGAACATCTGCTTCATCAAGTAGATGCGGCCGCGGGGGCTGTCGCGCTCGTCGCCGGTGAGCACATAGGTCGGGCAGGTGGCGGTGCACAGCCCGCAATGAACGCAGCGCCTGAGAATGGAGTCGGCGCGCGCGATGGTCGGGTCGGCGAGCTGGAGGGCGTTGAAGTTCGTCTGCATGGTTCTCGCCTACATCCCTGGATACATGCGGCCAGGGTTTAGAATCCCCACCGGATCGAAGGCCCGCTTGAGCTCAGCCGTCAGCGCCATGAGCGGCGGATCGAGCGGCTGGAACACGTCTATGACCGCCCGGGCCGGAGCCTCGGCGCGGATCAGTGTGGCATGGCCGCCAAATTCGGCAAGGGTGCGGCGGATCTCCACGGCACCCGCATCGGAGATGGGCGGGGTTTCGAGCCAGATCAGCCCCCCCGACCAGTCATAGAGGGCGCGCACGTCGATCTTGCGCGCGATGCTGCCGATCAGCTTGGGGGCGCTGGAAGGGACCGTGGAGATGCGCCACAGCGGGCGCCCCGTCTTTTGAAACATCTTGAGGGACCGGATGTCGCCCCAGAAGGTGCGGCTCCGCGCCGTGTCGAGCTCAAGCGCCGGAGCGTAGGCCTGAAGCATCTGCTTCAGGCGGCTTGAGCGGTAGCGGGCCGAGGCCGGCAGGTTTTCCACCCTGATGGCGGTGACCGAGGCGCCGGCGCCGCTGATCTCCTCGTCGGAGAAGCGTTTGGCGAGCTCGGCGTGCACATGCACCGCGCCTGAGACCTCGAAGGGAGTGCCGAAGCCGAGGCACAAGGTCTCGACCGCGGTCGGATCGGAAAGTCCGAAGCACAGCACGGTGCGGACCTCGCGTTGGGCCGGAAGCACCTTGATGGCCATCTCGGTCACGACCGCGAGCGTCCCCCAGGAGCCGGCGAGCGCCCGGCCGAGATCGTATCCGGTGACGTTCTTCATCACCCTACCGCCGGCCCTGATGGTCTCGCCGCGCCCATTGACGGCCTGGACGCCAAGCACATGGTCGCGCGCAGCGCCGGCAAGGATGCGCCGGCTGCCGGAGAGATTGGTGGCGATCACGCCGCCGATGGTGGCTTGACCGGGCCCGAAGCCCAGCACCGGCCCGAGGTCTACCGGCTCGAAGGGAAGCTCCTGGTCGTTCTCGGCTAGAAGCTGCTCGACTTGGGCCAACGGCGTGCCGGCGAGCGCGACCAGAACGAGCTCGCTCGGCTCGTAAAGCGGTACGCCGACCAGGCTCTCAGTACTCAGAACCGCGCCGTATTGCACCGGGCGCCCGACCTCGCGCTTGGTGCCGCGCCCCATCACCTCGAGCGGGGTCCGCGTATCGGCGGCCTCGGCGACGAGATAGGCAAGCTCCTCCACCGTGTCAGGAGCATGGAAGCCGACACGCATATGCCCGGTCACTGGACCCCACGTCCTTCCAGCGGAAACACCTTGCCGGGATTGAGCAGCCAGTCCGGATCGAACACGGCCTTTATCCGCATCTGCTGAGCCAGGTCCATGTCTGTGTATTGCAGGCGCATCAACTCGCGCTTCTCGATGCCGACGCCATGCTCGCCGGTCAGGCAACCCCCCAAATCGACGCAGAGCTTCAAGATCTCCGCGCCGCACAGTTCGACCCGCTCGAGCTGGATCGGATCGTTGGCGTTGTACAGGATGAGAGGATGCAGATTGCCGTCGCCGGCATGAAAGATGTTGGCCACATCGAAGCGATAGCGCCGGCAAATCCAGCCGATCTCGTCGAGCGCCTTGGTGAGCTTGGACAGCGGGATGACGCCGTCCATGCAGTAATAGTCGGACAGCTGCCCAATGGCGCCGAAGGCCGCCTTGCGGCCTTTCCAGATGAGCGCGGTCTCCTCCTCGCTTTGGCTCCGGCGCATCATGGCCGGGTTGAAGTCCATGGCGATCTCGCCGATCCTCTCGAGCAGGGTGTCGATCTCGTCCTCCGACCCTTGCACCTCGACGATGAGGAGCGCCTCGACGTCGAGCGGATAGCCGGCCTTGACGAAATGCTCGCAGACATGGATGGCGGGGCGGTCCATGAACTCGAGCGCCACGGGCACGATGCCGGCGGCGATGATACCGGCAACGCAGGCTCCCGCCGCCTCATTGGAATCGAAGCCGAGCAGCATGGGGCGCGCGCCTTCGGCAGCCTTGAGCAAGCGCACGGTCACCTCGGTGACGACCCCGAGCTGGCCCTCAGAGCCTGTGATCAAAGCGAGAAAATCGTATCCCGGGGCGTCGAGGCTGGCGCCGCCGATATCGATGATCTCTCCGCTCATCAGCACCATGCGGACGCCTAGAATGTTGTTGGTCGTGACGCCGTATTTCAGGCAGTGCGCCCCGCCGGAATTGGTGGCGACGTTGCCGCCCACGGTGCAGGCGATCTGGCTCGAGGGATCCGGCGCATAGAAGTAGCCGCCCGCTGCGACCGCCTGGGAGATGCCGATATTGGTGAGACCCGCCTCGACGCGGGCCACGCGGTTGGTAAGGTCGATGGAGAGCACCTTGCTCATGCGGCTCAGGCAGAGCACGATTGCGTCTTCGAGCGGCAAGGCGCCTCCCGACAGTGAGGTGCCGGCGCCGCGCGGCACCACCTTGACGTGGTTCTCGTGGCAGAAGTGCAGGATCTTGCTCACCTCCTCGGTGGTGCTTGGCAGCACGACGGCAAGCGGCAGGCAGCGATAGGCGGTGAGCGCGTCGGTCTCAAAGGTGCGCCGTCCCTCCTGGTCGGTGATCAGGGTCGCTTCCGGAACGAGCCTCTTCAGCTGCCGCAAGAGGTCGGTCCGGCGCTGAAGGATCGAGAGATCCGGATTTGGCATGGAAAGTTGCGACATCCTTGGCTCCGAACGGGTCCGGCCAGTTCAAATTATGGGCATACCCCTAGTCTTTCGCACGCGCGCGGTTGGCGGGCAATACGCCGTAGCTCGGGCCTACGCCTTGCGCGCCTCCGCCGCCGCGACCGCTGGGGCATCCTCCGAGCTATGATGTCGCAGACGGCCGCTTTTTATGGCAGTTTAGGCTTCTGCTACAGTCAATTGAATTGACAGAGTAGCCGGGAAGAACGCTGGCACCGTCCAAACGCAGGTGGAACGCTGTGCGGACGCTATCGTAGGGAGGATCGGGATGAGGAAGATTGGGCGGTTTGGGCTCGGGGCCGTCTTGCTGGTGGCTCTGAGTGGACCGGCGTTCGCCGCGGGCGATGCGGATAAGGGCAAAACGGCCTTCACCGTATGCGCCACTTGCCATCAAATCGGCCCTGGCGCCAAGACGCTGATCGGGCCAGAGCTCAACGGCGTCGTCGGACGCAAGGCGGCGAGCGTCGCCGACTATCCGATGTACTCGGCCGGCATGAAGAAGCTCGGCGCTGACGGCTGGGTGTGGACCGAGGAGAACATCGACAAATGGATCGCCAATCCAAAGGCGTTGATCCCAGATTCGACCATGGCGCTGGCCTTTCCAGGCATAGCGGACGCGGGTCAGCGGGCCGACATCATCGCCTATCTGGATACGTTCCCCGCGCAATAATCACGTCAGGGGGTGGCTTGAGGCGTGGATGCTTCAGGTCCGGGTGCAGATTGCGGTGACGATGAGGCTTAAGGCGCGGGCGTGACTTGAGCGCTGGGCGCGCCTTCCGGCTTGGCTCGGAATCTCTCGATGTCGACGAGGACGGCCTTGAAGAAGTAGTCCCGCTCGCCTTCTGCTTTGGCGACCTCTGTCCAGCCGGAGCGAAGGGCAGCGAGCACGTCTTGGGGCCAGGCCTCGACGCGGACGCCGTCTTTGGCGGCAAGGCTCGCAAGGGCATCAGCCTGGATCCGCGCGCTCTCGGTCGCGGTCGCATGAAGCGTCTCCCGGCACGCCGTCTCGATCAGGGTGCGTTGCTGGTCGCTGAGCCCGCTCCAGCGATCCGTGTTGATGATGAGCTCGAGCACCGTCTCGGGCTGGTGCCAGCCAGGCACATAGATGAGCTTGACCTTGGCCTGCAGGCCTTGCTGCTGATCCGCGGCGGGTGTGTAAAGCTCGGCGGCGTCGATCTCCCCCTTGCCGAAGGCTTGGAGTAGGTTGCCGCCCGGCACGAGCACGGTGGTGGCGCCGAGCTGCGCCATGACCAGGCCGCCCAGCCCGAAAATGCGCATGCGCAGGCCCTTGATGTCGTCCTTGCTCTTGATCTCCTTGGCGAACCAGCCGCCCGCTTCGGCGCCGCCAAACGCGCATGGGATGACGTGGACCTTCAGCCCCGCGTGATCGTACATCTCCTGGTAGAGCGTCTTGCCGTTGCCGGTCTCGAACCAATCGAGATAGCCCTGGGCGTCAGGGCCGAAGGGGAAGCCTGCGAAAAGTGCCGCGGCGGGGAGCTTCGCCGCCCAGAAGCTCGCCGTGGCGAAGCCCGCATCGACGCTGCCGCTCGAGACCTTGTCGAGAATCTCCTGCGGCTTGGTGCCGTTTCCTGGCTGCTTGAGGTCGAGCACGAGCGAGCCTCCCGAGCGCTCCTTGATCAACTTAGCGAGGCTTGCCGCCGGCGCGCCGAGGCCGGGCAGATGCGCGCCATAAACGATGGGGGTGACGAGGTGCACCGGCCCGGTCTCGGCCGCCCGGGCATGGGATGCCGACAGCAGCACCAACGCCAGCATTGCCAGGGCCCATGCCTGCATCACCCTTTCTTCCTCCCGCGCCCGTCAGGCCTCACGATTTCCGATTTCTTGAGTCGCGCCGCTGATGCTACATCCTGCCTCCCACCTCCCGCCACAAGATGTAGAAGCTCGACCGGTGATATGACTTCCGCGCCTGAACCGTCAAAACGAGGTCCGCTTGTCGGCCTTCTCGTCACCTGCCTGGTCGACCTATTTCGGCCGAATGTGGCGTTTGCCGCGATCAAGCTGCTCGAGGCGGGGGGCACCCGGATCGAGGTACCGCGCGCGCAGACCTGCTGCGGACAGCCCGCCTATAATTCCGGCGACCGGGCCGATGCCGTCTCGATCGCGCGCCAGGTGGTCCGGACCTTCGAGCGCTTCGACTATGTCGTGGCGCCGTCGGGCTCATGCGCCGGCATGGTGAAAGTCCAGTACCCGCGCCTTCTCACCGACGATCCAGATTTCGCCGATCGCGCAGAAGCGCTCGCCGGCAAGACCTTCGAGCTCACGAGCTTCCTCGTCGATGTGCTCGGGCTCACCCATGTCGATGCGAGCTTCCCCGGAAGCGTCACCTATCACGATTCCTGCTCCTCGTTGCGGGAGCTCCACGTGCGAGATGCGCCACGGCAGCTCCTTGCAAGCGTCGAGGGGCTGACCCTTGTCGAGCTTGCCGAGAGTGAGGTGTGTTGCGGGTTCGGCGGCACCTTCTCGGTCAAATATCCGGACATTTCCGGCGCCATTCTCGATGCCAAGCTGCGCAATATCCTCGCGACGGGAGCGAGTTGCGTGCTCGCGGGCGATCTCGGCTGCCTCATGCATATTGCGGGCAGGCTTGCGCGCGAGCGCGCGGGCATCGAGGCGCGGCACGTGGCCGAGGTGCTGGCGGGCATGACCGAGGCCCCGGCCATCGCCGCCCCGCGCCAGATGCGCTAAGCAGACGCCAATGGAAAATTCCAGCGAGACCTTCAAGACCAACGTCGCTCACGCGCTCGCCGACGTGGAGCTGCAGAAGGCGCTGCAGAACGTCAAGCGCGGTTTCGTCGGCAAGCGCGAGGCGGCGAGGGCGAAACTCCCCGAATTCGACGAGCTCCGCGACGAGGCCCGTGCCGTCAAGGACCACACCCTCGGCCATCTCGACCTTTATCTTGAGGCCTATGAGCGCAAGGTGACCGAGAGCGGGGGCGTGGTGCATTTCGCCGAGACCGCAGCCGACGCTCGCGCCATCGTGCTCGAGCTTTGCCGCGAGCTGGGGGCCAAGCTCGTTACCAAAGGCAAGTCGATGATCTCGGAGGAGATCGGGCTCAATGCCCATCTCGAGGCGTCGGGCATCGAGGTGGTCGAGACCGACCTCGGCGAATATATCGTGCAGATCAGGGGCGAGACCCCAAGCCATATCATCGCCCCCGTCATCCACCTCAACAAGGAGGATATCGCGCAAGACTTCCGCCGCGTGCACAAGCAGTTCGCCACGGCGCGGAAGCTCAACCAAGTCCAAGACCTCGTGGCGGAAGCGCGCGCGGTGCTGCGCGAGAAATTCCTCAAAGCCGACATCGGCATCACCGGCGCCAATCTCCTGATCGCCGAGACGGGCTCCTCGGTGATCGTCACCAATGAGGGGAACGGCGATCTGACCTCGACGCTGCCGCGCGCCCATATCGTGGTTGCCTCGATCGAGAAGATCGTGCCGACGCTGGAGGACGCCGATACCATTTTGCGGCTGCTCGCCCGCTCCGGCACCGGCCAGGAGATCACCACCTACACCACGTTCGCGACCGGGCCGCGCCGCGACGGCGATCCCGATGGGCCGGTCGCCTACCACGTCGTCCTGCTCGACAATGGGCGGAGCGAGATGCTGGGCGGCGTCTTCGCCGACATGCTCCGCTGCATCCGCTGCGGCGCCTGCCTCAACCATTGCCCGGTCTATGGCGCCATCGGCGGCCATGCTTACGGCTCGGTCTATCCCGGGCCGATGGGCGCGGTGATGACACCGGCGTTGGTGGGCATCGATCACGCGCGCGATCTTCCCCATGCTTCGAGCTTTTGCGGCAGGTGCGAGCAGGTCTGCCCGATGGAGATCCCGCTGCCCGACCTGATGCGGGCCTGGCGGGAGCGCGACTTCGTTCGCGGCAACCCGCCGCTTCGCGAACGTCTCCTGCTCAAGACCTGGGCATTTGCTGCCAAGCGCCCGCGCCTCTATCACGCCCTTGCCAATAGGCTCGTGCCGCTTCTCGCTCGGCTTGCCCGAGGAAGCGGCAGCATCGGCCGGATGCCGTTCGGCAAGGCCTGCACGGGCGCGCGCGACCTCCCGGCCCCTGAAGGCAAGACCTTTCAGGCGCTCTACGCCGAGAAGCAGTGGACCCAACGCCAATGAGCGCCCGCGACGAGGCCCGCGCGAGCGGCTTGGCGCGCATCCGCGCCGCCCTTGGGGTGACAGAGGACGACGCCTACCGCCGAGCAGCGGTCGCCGAACGGCTCGAAAATCATCCCCGTGGCACCATTCCGGCGCGGGCACGGAAGGCCCTAGAGGAGTGCGCGGCGCTTCTGACCGACATGCTGACGAAGCAGGGCGCCGATGTGAGCCGCGTCGCCACAAAGCAGGACGCGGTCGGCGCCATTGCCTCCTATCTCGGCTCCAACGGTCTGCCGCCCCGCTTGCGCATGGGCGCCGATCCTGTCCTGGCCGCACTTCCCTGGCGAGATGCCTGGGACATTGAGCGCCGCTTCGGACGGGCCGAGCCCACCGACAAAGCCTCTCTGTCGCGGGCTCTTGTCGCCGCGGCCGAGACTGGCACCTTGTTCCTCGTGTCCGGCGCCGACAATCCGACCACGCTGAACTTCCTGCCCGAGGCCCACATGGTGCTCATCAACGCGTCAGACATCCTCGGCTCTTATGAGGAGGCTTGGGACCGGTTGCGGGCGGCTTATGGGGAAGCGACGCTGCCCCGCACCGTCAATATGATCAGCGGCCCGTCGCGAACCGCGGATATCGAGCAGACCATCGTCAGAGGCGCCCACGGCCCGCGCCGCCTCCACGTGCTGATCCTCGGAGGCATGGAGGCGCGGCGCGCCCCTCCTGCGCCTTGAGCCGCAACGCGCGCTCACTTCCGTTCGCGCCACGCTTCGATTATGGTGCGGCGCACTCTCCCTGCGTGTATGATCTTTCCGGGTCCGGCATGACACCGGTACGGGGTGGCCGTTAATGCAGCTTGCCATATGGCTGATCGAGCGTCCTCGCTGGTTCAAGCGGACGGTTCTGATCGTCAATGACATCGTGATGCTGACATTCGCGTTGTGGGCGGCCTATTCGCTGCGCCTGAGCGAGCTCTATGTGCCGGACGGCCTCGACAAGATGCTGCTCATGGCCGTGGCGCCGGTGATCGGCATCGTCGTCTTCTATCTGCGCGGGCTCTACAAGCTCGTGACCCGCTTCATCGGGCCCGAGGGCACCACCCGCATCTATGTGGCGGTGATCATCGCCACGGTGCTGTGGGCGCTCGTCGTGCTGATGAGCGGCGTCAAGGTTCATCCGCGTTCGGTGATCGTGATCTATGGCCTGATCGCCGCAGGTCTCATCCGCCTCAGCCGGCAATGGGCCGCCTCGGCCCTGCTCAAGGCCGCGCCTCAACACAAGCCGGTGAGCTTCGACGAGCGGAAGCGGGTGATCATCTACGGCGCCGGGACCATCGGCATCCAGCTTCTGCGCGCCCTGAACGAGACGGGCAAATACAAGGCCGTCGCCTTCATCGACAGCAATCCCTCACTGGCGGGACAGGTGGTGCATGGCGTCAAGGTGCTCAGACCCGAGAAGATCGGCAAGACGATCTCCGAGGAGAACGTGAAGGAGGTGCTGCTCGCCACGCCTTCGGCGCTGCGCGGCGAGCGCCGGATCGCCATCAGGGCGCTCGAGGCCTACCCCGTCGTGGTGAAGACGCTGCCCGCGCTCGAGGAGATCGCCTCGGGTCATGTCGAGGTGAGCGACTTGAGGCCCATCGAGGTCGAAGACCTTTTGGGGCGCGATGCGGTTGCCCCCAATCTCGAGCTGTTGACCGCCAATGTGCGCGGCAAGGTGGTGATGATCACCGGCGCCGGCGGCTCGATCGGCT
>DASYIU010000239.1:0-9247 GCA_035997285.1 Methyloceanibacter sp.
CAGCATGCTCATCTCTGCCACAGGGGTGGGGTCGGGCACGGTGGCGGTCGCGGTCGGCGGCCCCGGGGGCTATAAGCTCGCGCGGGCATATCCGCTGACGGTGAAGCCCTCGACGCAGGTGCTGGCGCGGCGCACGGTGAAGCCGCTCGCTCCCGGACAAAGCATCACCCTGTCGGGAGATGTCTTCACCGACCTGGTGAAGGGGACGGGCAAAGTCTCGCTTTCGGTGACGCCATCGGCCGCGCTTGACGTGGCGAGCTTGCTCGCCGCGCTCGACCGCTATCCGCTCGGCTGCACTGAGCAGATCGTGAGCCGGGCCCTGCCGCTTCTCTATGTCAACGAGCTGTCGCTCGATGCGCAGCTCGCGGTCGATACCGGTGTCGATGAGCGCATCGCCAAGGGCATCGAGACGGTGTTGGCGCGGCAAGGCTCGGAGGGCGCCTTCGGACTTTGGGAGCCGGGCGGCGACGACGCCTTCCTCGACTCCTATGTGACGGACTTTCTGACCAGGGCGCGAGCCCGCGGCTTCTCCGTCTCCGACAACCAGTTCAAGCTCGCGCTCGATCGCTTGCGCAACTATGTGAGCACGGCGCCTGACGTCTCCACCGACGGCGGGCTCGCGCTCTCCTACGCGCTCTATGTGCTTGCCCGCAACGGCATGGCGCCGGTCGGCGACCTTCGCTACATCGCCGACGTCAAGCTCAGCGACCTTGCCACCCCGACGGCCAAGGCTGAGATCGGCGCGGCGCTGGCCATGCTGGGCGACAGGGTCAGGGCGGAGAAGGCGTTCGACGCGGCGCTGGGCGCGCTGCCGAAAGACCCCAAACCCGACTACGGCCGCACGGATTACGGCTCGGCCTTGCGCGACGCTGCCGCCGTGGTCACGCTGGCCGCCGAAGGCGACGCGCCGAACGTGATCCTGGCAAGCGCCACGCAGAGGATCGATGCCGCGCGAAACGTGGTCAGATACACCTCGACGCAGGAGGACGCCTGGCTCGTGCTCGCCGCGCGCGCACTCGGCAAACAAGGCGTGAGCCTCGCGGTCAATGACGGCGGCCAAGAGGGCCCGCTCTATCGCACCTTGACCGAGGAGCAGCTGGCCACCAACCCGCTGACGGTGACCAATTCCGGACAAACGTCGCTTGACGCCGTGGTCTCGGTGAGCGGTTCGCCGATCACGCCGGAGCCCGCTGCCGAACATGGCTTCAAGATCGAGCGCAGCTTCCACAATCTCGACGGGAGCGATGCCGATGCCACCCAGGCGAAGCAGAACGAGCGCCTCGTCGTGGTGCTCACAGTGACCGAGCCGCAACCGGAATTTGCGCGCGTGGCGCTGACCGACTACGTGCCGGCGGGCTTCGAGATCGACAACCCGCACCTCGTCTCATCGGGCGACACGGGCACGCTCGACTGGATCGAGAATGCCGGCTCGCCGGTCTATACCGAGTTCCGCGACGACCGTTTCACGGCGGCGTTCGAGCGGAGGACCGGCGATGCCCCGCTCTATACGGTGGCCTACGTGGTGCGCGCGGTCTCTCCGGGAACCTACGTGCTGCCCCAGGCGGTTGTTGAGGACATGTATCAGCCCGACCGCTTCGGCCGCACCGGAACGGGCGAGGTCACGGTCGCCCCGGCGAAATGACTAAGGATTCAGAAGCTGCCATAAACTCCCCGCTCCCCCCTTGTGGGGGAGCACGACCGCTCGATGAGCGGTCGGAGGGGGGTGAGCTTCACGGTCAGAGCCAGACGAAGGGGGGAGGGGCTCGGCTGCATCCCTGGCGAAGCCGTGCCATTTACGCCGCGGTCGGCGTGGTGTTGATCGTCTCGGCGATCGCCGGCGGTGTTGCCGGCCTGTTCCAGGCCTTCGGCCCTGCCCCGCTCGGGCGCGATCTCGAAGTCTCCACTCTCGTGCTCGACCGAAACGGCAAGCTGCTCCGCGCTTACCTCACCAGCCAAGGCCGCTGGCGCCTTCCCGCGACCCGCGAGCAAGCCGACACGAGCTATCTCGATGCGCTCCTCACCTATGAGGATAAGCGCTTCTTCCACCATCGCGGCGTCGATCCCTTGGCTCTGATGCGGGCCGCCTACCAGTTCGTCACCCACGGCCACATCGTCTCGGGAGGCTCGACCATCACCATGCAAGTCGCCCGCCTGCTCGAGCCGAGAGAAGAACGCTCGCTCCACGTCAAGCTGCGCGAGGCGGTGCGCGCGCTTCAGCTCGAATGGGCGCTGAGCAAGGACGACATCCTCGGCCTCTATCTCACGCTCGCCCCTTATGGCGGCAATCTCGAGGGGGTGAGAGCGGCCTCGCTCGCCTATTTCGGCAAGGAACCGCGCCGTCTCACCCTTGGCGAGGCGGCCCTCCTCGTCGCGCTCCCGCAATCGCCGGAGGTACGCCGCCCGGACCGTTCGCCTGAGGCGGCAAAGCGGGCGCGCAACCGCGTGCTCGACCGCATCGGCGAGCACGGGCTTTTCAGCGACGCTGAGATCGCGCGCGCTAAGGCAGAGCCGGTGCCGAAAGCGCGCAAGGGGATGCCGCTTCTGGCACCGCACGCGGCAGACCAGGCGATGGGGGGCTCGCCCAAGGAGCACGTGCTGCGGCTTACCATCGATGGCGCCCTGCAAAAGGTCCTCGAGAGCCTTGCCCACGACCGGGCGCAGGCGCTTGGGCCCGATCTGTCGGTGGCCATGGTGGTGGTCGACAATGCGACCGGCGAGGTGCTGGCCCGCGTCGCCTCACCCGATTATTTCGACGAGCGGCGGGCGGGCCAGGTGGACCTCACGCAGGCGGTGCGCTCGCCAGGCTCGGCGCTGAAGCCCTTCATCTACGGTCTCGGCTTCGAGGATGGGCTGATCCATCCCGAAACCCTCATCGAGGACCGGCCGATCCGCTATGCCGGCTACCAGCCCGAGAATTTCGACCTCACCTTCCAGGGCACGGTGACGGTGCGCCGCGCGCTGCAACAGTCGCTGAACGTGCCCGCGGTCGCCGTGCTCGACGAGGTGGGGCCGAGCCGGCTGATCGCGCGGCTGGCGGAGGCCGGCGCACCGCTCGTGCTGCCGCGGCGCGAAGCGCCGGGCCTCCCGCTTGCCCTCGGTGGCGTCGGTGTGAGGCTCGCAGACCTCACCATGCTCTATGCCGGGCTCGCGCGGCAGGGCACCGTGGCGCCGCTCGTCGAACGTCTCGATGCGCCGCCGCTGCCACCCAAGCGGCTGATCGAGCCGGTCGCCGCCTGGTACGTCGCAACTGTGCTGCTCGGCACGCCGCCGCCAGAGAACGCCGCTGGCGGGCGCATCGCCTTCAAGACCGGCACGAGCTACGGCTATCGCGACGCCTGGGCGGTCGGCTTCGACGGCAAGCGCACCATCGGGGTGTGGGTAGGACGCCCCGACGGCGCGCCGGTCACCGGTCTCGCCGGCCGCGTCACCACCGCGCCCATCCTGTTCGATGCCTTTGCCAGGCTGGGGCAACCGCTGCAGCCGCTGCCGTCGGCGCCGAAGGGCGCGCTGATCGCGACCACCGCCAAGCTGCCGCCGCCGCTCCAGCGCTTCGCCTCGCGGGAAGAAGCGGGCGAGGCCATGGCCCCCAAGGTGCACATCGTGTTTCCGCCCGACGGCGCGAGCCTCGAGCTGTCTTCTGCCAAAGGCGAGGCTCCCGACCCAATAGTCATCAAGATCGCCGGCGGCACGCCCCCGCTCAACGTCCTCCTGAACGGCATGCCGCTCAACGCCAAGCAGTCGGCGCGCACGCTATTCTTCGAGCCTGACGGGCCGGGCTTCGCGCGGCTGACGGTGACCGACGCGACCGGAGCGGCCGACAGCGTGGTGGTGCGGCTGCAATAGCGGCCAGCTCAAACTTGAATTGAATTGCACGCCTGTCGCCGGCAGTGCGTCCCCTTGACCGCGTCGGGATGCCGCGGCCAGCGCGTCGCGGCCGCGGCATTTGGCTTCAGGCGCAAGCGGCGCAACTTCCCAAGTTCATCAAGGACTTCGCCGCGTCTGATCGCTCGCGGTCCAATCGCCCCGGTCTGCGCTCTGCCACCCGCGACATTCTCTCGCGGATTCTAGCCAAACAGCTGCCGGAATGGTGGCCAAGGGTCGTCAGCCTTGGAGGAGGAAACCTTCAAGGAGGGGTTAACCCACTAAGGAGAAACGACCATGAAGAAGTATGTGATTGCAGGCCTGCTGATCGCCGGCTTCGTGACGCCCGCCTTCGCCGCCGAGTTCTACGTCGCGCAGAACGCCACGAGCCACAAGTGCCAGGTCATATCGAAGAAGCCTGACGGCAAGACCATGATGATGCTCGGCACTGCCGGCTTCCCGTCGAAGTCCGCTGCCGAGACCGCCATGAAGGCCATGACCGAGTGCAAGGCTTAGTCTCGATCTAACCCCCGGACGCGGACGCCCGACCCTTAAGTCGAGCGCCGGGTCCTTAGCCGCCTCAAAGCCCCTCTGACTGCGACGTCCAAGGGCTTTGGGGCGGTTCTACTTTATCAGCTCGATCAGCTTTGTGGAGTCGCCGGGTAGAGGCGATAGCGGCGCGGAAGAAAGGCGATTTCTCGCGCAAGCTCCAGCCGGAGATCGGCGGGAATTTCGATTTCGACGCGGCTGCTTTTTGCTCCAACCGACAACTCGACGCGCCGGGCGCCCTCATGCCGCCTATGCGTCGAAATCGTCCCCCACAGGGCGTGCGCGGGATCCACCACGATCTCCACGTCGTGGGGACGCAGGAAGAGCTGCGCTGGGCCGGACGGAAGGTTGCCTTGCGGCAGGTCAAGCGGCCTCGAATCGAGCCAGACCTTTCCCTCCTGCAGGCGAACAGGAAGCGAGCTCGACTCGCCGATGAAAGAGAATACGAAGGGTGAGTTCGGCCGGTCATAGACCTCGTCGGGCGTGCCGATCTGCTCGATCTTGCCGTGACTCATCACCACTACGCGGTCGGCAAGCTCGAGCGCCTCCTCCTGGTCGTGGGTGACGAACACCGTGGTGTGCCCGGTCTTGTCGTGCAGCTCGCGCAGCCAGCGCCTGAGATCGCGCCTGACCTTGGCATCGAGCGCGCCGAACGGCTCATCGAGCAAAAGCACGCGCGGCTCGATGGCGAGCGCGCGGGCGAAGGCGACGCGCTGGCGCTGCCCGCCTGAGAGCTGGGCGGGGAAGCGCTTCTCGAGACCCGTGAGCTGCACGAGGTCGAGTAGCTCGAGCGCGCGGCGCTTGATCTCCTTCCGGCTCGGGCGCCGCGTCCGCGGGCGGACGCGAAGGCCGAAGCCGATATTCTCGAGCACAGTCATGTGGCGGAACAGCGCGTAGCTCTGGAACACCAGCCCGACATTCCGCTGCTGCACGGTGAGCTTCAGAGCATCCTCGCCGTCGAACAGCACCCGCCCAGAGGTCGGCGCGTCGAGGCCGGCGAGAATCCTAAGCAGCGTCGTCTTGCCGGAGCCCGAAGGCCCGAGTAGCGCCACCAGCTCGCCAGAGGCGATGTCGAGCGACACGCCATGCAAAGCAGGCGTCACGCCAAAGGTCCTTACGACGTTCTCGATAGTGATTTGCATCGGAGTTTCCCAGCGAGTCGCCCAGCTGAGCGGCCAAGTGCCCCCGGCCGCAGAGTTGACCTCATTTGTGACCCGAGCGTCCATTGCTTTCTCCTAGTGGCGGCGCGACGCGGCGATCTGGTCGGCGTAGCGCCATTCGAGCCCGACCTTGATGACGAGCGTGATGAGGGCGAGGAGCGCAAGCAGGGACGCGACCGCGAAGGCCGCGGCGAAATTGTACTCGTTGTAGAGAATTTCGACATGCAGCGGCATGGTGTTGGTCTTGCCCCTGATATGGCCCGACACCACCGACACGGCGCCGAATTCGCCCATGGCACGTGCGTTGCACAGCACCACGCCATAGAGCAATGCCCAGCGGATATTGGGCAACGTCACCTTGACGAACGTCTTCCAGCCGCTGGCGCCGAGCGACAGCGCAGCCTCCTCGTCCTGCGTTCCTTGCTCTTGCATCAGCGGCACAAGCTCGCGCGCGACGAAGGGAAAGGTGACGAAGATGGTGGCGAGCACGATGCCGGGCAGTGCGAAGATGATCTGGATGTTTTCGCTGTGCAGCGCCGCCCCGAAATAGCCCTGGGCGCCGAACAGCAGCACGTAGATGAGTCCGGCGATGACGGGAGAGACCGAGAAGGGAAGATCGATCAGCGAGTTGAGCAGGCTCTTGCCCGTGAACTCGAACTTGGCGATGGCCCAGGAGGCAGCCAGGCCGAACACCACGTTGGCGGGAACGGCGATGGCAGCGACAAGGAGCGTGAGCTTGATGGCGGCGACCGCGTCGGGCTCGGTGATGGCGGCGAAATAGGCCCCAAGCCCCGACCGCAGTGCCTCGACGAAGACGGCGGCGAGCGGCAGGAACAGGAACAGCACCAGGAAAACGACGGCGACGGTGATCAGCGTGATGCGGACGCCGGTCCGCTCGGTGGTGACGGCTTGGCCGCGCGGGCTTGAGACGAGGAGCGGTGCGATGGCGATGTCGGTCATTGGCCGAACCTCCTGCGGCTCCAGGCTTGCACCAGATGCACGAAGAGCAGCAGCCCAAAGGAGATCATCAGCATCGCCGTGCCGATGGCGGTCGCTTGCGGATAGCTGAACTCCTCAAGCCTGATGATGATGAGGAGCGGCGCGATCTCGGAGATGAACGGGAGATTGCCGGCGATGAAGATGACCGACCCATATTCGCCGACGGCGCGGGCCAGCGCCAAGGCGAAGCCGGTCAGGATCGCCGGCAACAGCGCCGGCAGCATAACGCGGAAGACGGTCTGGCGCCGGTTGGCGCCGAGCGTGGCGGAGGCCTCCTCGAGCTCGCGGTCGAATTCCTCCAGTACCGGTTGCACGGTGCGCACCACGAAGGGCAGGCCAATGAAGATGAGCGCGATGGCGATGCCAAGCGGCGTGTAAGCGATCTTGATGCCAAGCGGCGCGAACCAGCTCCCGATCCAGCCATTGGGCGCGTAAAGGGACGCGAGCGCGATACCGGCAACGGCGGTCGGCAGCGCGAAGGGAAGATCGACGAAGGCATCAAGCAGCCGGCGCCCCGGGAAGCGATAGCGAACGAGAACCCAGGCGATGATGGACCCAAACACCGCATTGACGGTCGCGGCGAACAAGGAGGTGAGGAAGCTCAAGCGGAGCGCGGCCAACGTGCGCGGGGCGGTGACGATGTCCCAGAAGCCGGCCAACCCGAGGGTCGCCGACTTCAGCACCATGGCCGCAAGCGGAATGAGGACGATCAGGCCGAGATACGTCAAAGTGAAACCGAGCGCCAACCCGAAACCGGGGATGGCACTCGGTCGCTTCAACGCAAGGCCGCGGGCGCCGGCCATATGCGTCAATTCAGTTCGTCGACTTCGGTTGGTAGACCTGGTCGAAGATGCCGCCTTCGCCGAAATGCTTCGGCTGCGCCTTCGCCCAGCCGCCGAACAGCGGGTCGTCGATCAACACGAGCTTCACATCGGGGAAGCGCGCGAGGTCCTTGGGATCGGCCGATTTGGGATCGGATGGGCGATAGTAGTTATGGGCGATGAGCTTCTGGGCTTCCGGCGTGTAGAGGAAGTTCAGATAAGCCTCGGCCACCTTCCGAGTACCCTTGGAGTCGACGACCTCGTCAACGACGGCGACGGGCGGCTCGGCCTTGATCGAGAGCGACGGCACGACGATCTCGAACTGGTCGGCGCCTAGTTCGTCAAGAGCGAGGAAGGCTTCGTTCTCCCAAGCAATGAGGACATCGCCGATGCTGCGCTGGGCGAAGGTCGTAGTCGAGCCGCGCGCGCCGGTGTCGAGCACGGGCACGTTGGCGTAGAGATTCTTGATGAACTCCTTGTCCTTGTCCTCGCTGTGGCCGTACTTCGCGTCGGCATAAGCCCAAGCGGCGAGATAGTTCCAGCGCGCGCCGCCGGAGGTCTTGGGATTGGGCGTGATCACCGCGACATCCTTTTTGACCAGATCATCCCAGTCCTTGATCCCCTTGGGATTACCCTTGCGCACCAGGAAGACGATGGTCGAAGTGTAGGGCGATGAATTTTTGGCGAGGCGCTTCTGCCAGTCGGCCTTGATCTTGCCGGACTTGGCGATAGCGTCGATGTCGCCCTGAAGAGCCAGCGTCACGACATCGGCCTGCAGGCCGTCGATGACGGCGCGGGCCTGCTTGCCGGAACCCCCATGGGACTGCTCGATCGCTACGGTCTCTCCGGTCTTGGCCTTCCAATCCTTGATGAAAGCCTCGTTCACCGCCTTATAGAGCTCGCGCGTCGGATCGTAGGAAACGTTGAGAAGGGTCGTATCGGCGAGCACGGCACTCGCCGTCAGCGTGGTCAAGATAAGAGCCGCCCCTCCGGCTAGGGTGCTTCGAAGTCTGGTCATAGCTGATCTCCTCTCTGATAACACCCTTTACTCTATCTAGTTTATAGTGTTTCTCAAGGGGGGACCATACCAAATTTCTTCACGCCCCAAGCCCCCACTGCCTACAGAACATCCGGGCAAGGGAATTTGTTTCCAGGACTTGGGGCCCTGGCTGGCATTTCAGAGGGTCAAGGAAGCCTTAAGAGACGGGCTCGACAGCCCCCACCGCAACGCGTTCGCGCCGAGCAATGGCGTCGGCAATGGTGGTGCGGTCGAGCACGTCGCGGGCGGAGTTCGCCACGGCGGCAAAGACGTGCCTGATCTCGCAGTCCTCCTCGGTGCGGCAGTCGGCGCAGCGCCGATAGGCTATCCGGCTCAAGCAGGGCAAGGGCGCGAGAGGGCCGTCGAGGATGCGCAAGACCTGCCCGAACGTGATCTGGTCGGCGGGCATCAGGAGCGCATAGCCGCCAAGCTTGCCCCTTCGGCTCATGACGATGCCGTGGCGCTTCATCTCAAGCAGGATCTGCTCGAGGAACTTCCGCGGGATTTTCTCGTGGGCGGCGATCTCGCCGATCATCATCGACTCCCCCTCGCGGGCAAGCGCGACGAGGGCGCGGAGAGCATATTTGGCTTTTTGCGAGATCACCTAGGAAATTGCCGAAACATGATATGGTATGTCGGGTAGATAGCCGTTCCGCCGGTCGAAAGCAATGTGCCGCAACCCTTTTCTCCCGGCGCCGGACGTTGCTTAGTTTCGGTAGGGATTTTAGCGATCATCTACGGCAATCCGGCGAGCGGACCTGGAGAAGGAACGGGAAACGTGAAACCGCGCCAGCTTGGACGCATGGGCCTGGAGGTCT
>DASYIU010000240.1:0-9197 GCA_035997285.1 Methyloceanibacter sp.
AACTGCACGCCGTCGGTCAGCATCACAAAGTCGAAGATGCTGCCGTTCTTGCCGGACGAGAAGTCGAACCAGGCCTGCTTCTGGTCGTTGACGAAGAACGACGGGGTCTTCTCCTGCTGAAACGGCGACAGCCCCTTCCACTCGCGGCCCGCTTTCTTCAGCTTGACGCGTTTGCCGACGACTTCCGAGACCGGAAGCCGGGCACGCAGCTCGTCGAGGAATTCGGGGGTGAAGCGCATGGGCTCTAGTCTAACGCGGCCTGTGAGTCGGAGCGAACGGGACTACGCATATAGGTGGGCCCAGCGAAAATACGAAGATAATCAGCGTTGTCCGGGCTATTCACAGGGCGTTCGTCTTCACCTCTCCCCGTCCTTACGGGGAGAGGTCGGATTTGAGCGCAGCGAAAATCCGGGTGAGGGGCTTCTATCAGCACCAAGTCTCTCGGGAACTCCCCCTCACCCGCGCCTTCGGCGCGACCTCTCCCCCAAGGGGAGAGGTGGAGATCGCGGCCGCTGCCGCCGATCCTGAAGCAAAGCTGCACATTCGGTTCATGCAGGGTTCAGGTGCAGTCCCGCAAAGTCCGAACTGTCAGATCCCTGTACTGATGTAGCGAACCTTCCTCGGCACCGGGCGCGGAGTTCAGGGGCTCCGCGCCCACCCGCTCACATTTTTCATTTACGAAACACGCCAAGCGCCCGGCTTGCCTCGCTGTCAGGGAACTTTTAGCTTCCGGCGAGCTTTCTTACCCTGAACCTGCCGGAGCACCGCCGTGGCCTTCGAACTCCCCCCCTTGCCTTACGCCTATGACGCGCTGCAGCCTTATATGTCGGCTGAGACGCTGCAATACCATCATGACAAGCACCACAAGGCGTATGTGGACAATCTGAACAAGCTGCTGCCTGGCTCAGGCTTTGAAGGCAAGAGCCTGGAAGAGGTCATCAAGGCGAGCTACGGGAAGAACCCGGGCGTCTTCAACAACGCCGGCCAGGACTTCAATCACATCCAGTTCTGGCCGTGGATGAAGAAGGGTGGCGGCGGCAAGAAGGTGCCGGGCTCGGTGCAGGCCCTGATCGATCGCGACCTTGGCGGCTTCGACAAATTCCGCAACGACTTCATCGAGGCCGGCAAAACGCAATTCGGCTCCGGCTGGGCTTGGCTCACGCTCAAGGGCGGCAAGCTCGAGGTCACCAAGACGCCGAACGGCGAGAACCCGCTCGTTCATGGCGGCTGGCCGCTGCTCGGCGTGGATGTCTGGGAGCACTCCTATTACATCGACTATCGCAACGAGCGGCCGAAATACCTCGAAGCCTGGTTCGACCACCTGATCAACTGGGGTCACGTCGAGGAGATGTTCGACCTCGCGCCGAAATAGCCGCGCGAATTACCGGAAATTGCGGTGAATTGCAGTGAATTGCGGCGGGCGGCCCGGAACGGCTGCCCGCTTAGCATTGTGGGTGCGTGCGCACCGGCACAAGCGTTATCCCCGCACCTATCCTCGCGTTGAAGTCTCCCTGGCGCGCTCCGCCGCGTCGCTCGCTTCCAGCCAGAGATGCTCGGCGGTGGCAAGGTGACGCTCGACCTCGGCCCGCGTCTTCATCAGCTCGGCAACTGACGGACCACCATTGGATGGCGGGGCCGACAGCATCTCGTCGATCTCCGTGCGCCGCTGCCACAGCCGCTTCAACTCGGCCTCGGCCTGCATGACCGCCTGGCGTAGTCCCTTATTACGCTCGCGCGCCTCCGCCGACAGGCGCCGGTCGGCCTTCCGGTTGCCGCGCCCAGACGACCGCTGGCCGTCGTCTGCGCCGCCACGGCCCGAACGCAGGATCATGTCGCGGTAGTCGTCGAGGTTGCCGTCAAACTCTTTTGCCGTCCCACCGTCGACCAGCACGAGCCGATCGGCGGTCAGCGCCAACAGATGCCGGTCATGGCTGACCACGAGCACCGCTCCGCCAAAGTCGGTCAACGCCTGCACCAGCGCCTCGCGCGCGTCAACGTCGAGGTGGTTGGTCGGCTCGTCGAGGATGAGGATGTGCGGCGCGTCTCTTGTGATGAGCGCGAGCGACAGCCGCGCCCGTTCACCGCCGGAGAGCTGGCGCACTTTCAGACTGGCCTTGTCGCCCGAGAATCCGAAACGGCCAAGCTGACCGCGGACCTCGCCGGGCTTGGCCCCTGCCAGAAGCCGCTCCATGTGCTGGAGCGGCGTGTCGTCGGCGACCAGCTCCTCGATCTGATGTTGGGCAAAATAGCCGACGCGCAATTTGCCGCTCGCCACGAGCGATCCGCCCATCGGCTTGAGCTGACTTGCCAGCAGGCGCGCCAACGTCGTCTTGCCATTGCCGTTGCGGCCCACCAGCGCGATGCGGTCGTCGGGATCGATCCGCAGATTGAGCCCCGACAGCACGGGAGTGTCGGCCACATAGCCGACGGCGACGTCGTCGAGCACGATCAGCGGCGGCCGAAGCTCTTTAGGGCTGGGAAAGTCGAAGACGAGCGAGGCATCCTCGGCCATCGCGGCGATCGGCTTCATCGCCGCCAGCGCTTTAAGGCGGCTTTGCGCCTGGCGGGCAGTGTGCGCCTTGTAGCGCCAGCGATCGACATAGGCCTGCAGTTTTTTGGCCTTCGCCTCCTGTTGGGTGCGCATCGCCTCGATTTGCGCCTGACGCTCGCTCCGCTGCCGCTCGAACGCGTCATAGTTGCCGGCATAGAGCGCCATCTTGCCTCGCTCGAGATGCAGAATGTAATCGACGACGTTGTTCAACAGATCGCGCTCGTGGCTCACCACGATGATGCTGTTGGGGTAGGTCTTGAGGAAGGACTCAAGCCACACGGCCGCCTCGAGATCGAGATGGTTGGACGGCTCATCGAGCAGCAACAGGTCAGGCTCCGAGAACAGAAGCGCGGCGAGCGCGACCCGCATGCGCCAACCGCCGGAGAAGGAATCGAGCGGTTGATGTTGCGCCTCCTCGGGAAAGCCGAGACCGGCGAGAATGCGGGAAGCGCGCGCAGGCGCCCCATGGGCAACGATGGTATTCAGCCGTTCGTGGATTTCGCCGATGCGGTGGGGATCTTCTGCGTGCTCGGCTTCCGCGAGCAATTGCTCGCGCTCGGTGGCCGTGGCGAGCACGGTCTCGAACGGCGTCGCCGCACCTCCTGGCGCTTCCTGCGCAACATAACCAATGCGCGTGCCTGACGGGCACTCGATGGTTCCGTCGTCGACTTCATAGACCCCGGCGACGAGCTTCAGCAGTGTCGATTTTCCGGCGCCGTTGCGACCGACCAGGCCGACGCGGCTCCTCGGCGGCAGGGCCGCGGAAGCCCGATCGAGCACGAGGTGGCCGCCCAAGCGCAGCGTGAGGCCGTCAAGAGTGAGCATGGGGCAAACCTGATAGCACGCTTGCCCACTTAGTCCTTGGGCTTGTTGGGCTTGTCGTCTTGGTCCGACTCAGACGTAAGGCCGAAACCGGTGAAGCCTCCGCCGCCGCCCCGCCTGGCGCCGCGCTTCAGCGATTGCTCAAGCATGCGCGTGGCCGCAGGCACGACCGCGCGGACGACCTGCTTGCCAAACGTCGTCCAGAAACCGTCGCTGCGCGAGGCGCTGTCGGTCTTCGTACTCGCCGCCTTCTCGTCTGCCTTGGCGGCCTTGGCCTCGGCCGGCGCTTCAGCCCATTTGTCCAGGACCTCTTGGTCCGCCTCGCTATCCGAGGGCTTGTCGGGATATTTGTCTTGCACCGGACTGTCGGCGATCACCTTGTCGCGCTCTGTGTCGATGATCGGCCCGACACGCGAAAAAGGCGGCCTCACCAAGGTGCGCTGGACCATACTGGGCTGGCCTTGCGGGTCGAGCGTGGAGACGAGCGCCTCGCCAATGCCAAGCTCCATGATGGCCTTCTCGGTGTCGAAGGATGGGTTGGCGCGGAAGGTCGTGGCGGCCGCCTTCACCGCTCTCTGCTCCATCGGCGAGAAAGCGCGCAGCGCATGCTGCACGCGGTTGCCGAGCTGCCGCGACACGGTGTCGGGAATGTCGAGGGGGTTCTGCGTCACAAAATAAACGCCAACGCCCTTGGAGCGGATCAGGCGCACCACTTGCTCGACCTTCTCGAGCAGCGCCTTGGGCGCGTCCTTGAACAGGAGATGCGCCTCGTCGAAGAAGAACACGAGCTTCGGCTTATCGGGATCGCCGACCTCCGGCATCTTCTCGAACAGCTGCGAGAGGAGGAACAAAAGGAAGGTCGCGTAGAGGCGGGGCGACTCCATCAGTTTGTCGGCGACAAGCACGCTGATATAGCCCTGTTTGCCGTCCTTGAGCATCAGGTCATCGATGTCGAGAACAGGCTGGCCAAAGAAGTGATCGGCGCCCTGTTGGTCGAGCACGAGCAGCGAGCGCTGGATCGAGCCGACCGAAGCCTTGGTGATGTTCCCGTATTTCGTGGTGAGCGTATCGGCGCGCGCCGCCAGGCCCTCAAGCAGGGTCTGCAAGTTCTTGAGGTTGAGGAGGGGCAGCTTCTCGTCGGCGGCGATCTTGAAGGCGATATTCAGCACGCCTTCTTGCGCCTCGCTCAGATCCATGAGGCGAGAGAGCAGCAGCGCACCCATGCTCGACACGGTGGTTCGGATCGGGAGGCCCTTCTCGCCGAACAGATCCCAGAAGATCACCGGGTAGGCGCGGAACTCCGGCGTGAAGCCGATGGCCTTGGCGCGCGCCTCGATCCAGGGCTTGGACTCCCCCTTCTCGGCCACGCCGGAAAGATCGCCCTTCACGTCGGCGCAGAACACGGGAACGCCCTGGTCAGAGAAACCTTCGGCAAGGCCTTGCAGGGTGACGGTCTTGCCGGTGCCGGTGGCGCCGGTGATGAGCCCATGGCGGTTGGCGAGCCGGAGATAGATGAACTCCGGAATGGACTCGGGTTTGATGCTTTGCCCGATATAGACGCTGTCGGCGGGGGCCTTGGCCGCCGTCCCACCTGCGCTTGCGTCCACTTTCGGCGCCGCCTTGGCCTTCGCCATCGCCATTCCTCCCGTTGTTTGCTGCCGGCACTCTAAGGGTACCGAGCCCGCCCGCAAAGATGCCCCCACGCCGCGGCGCTCTAGCCCACCCGCTGCTTTCTTGGCCCTTCGCCTTCGTGCTAGGAGGGGACTTAAGGAGCTTAGAGCTTGACGGCAATGGCGGAACTGAACCTGGCAGGCGCCTTTCCTGCCGCCGACGAGGCGGCATGGAAGGCGCTCGTGGACGAGGCGCTGAAAGGGGCGCGATTCGCCTCGCTCCAGTCGCGGAGCTATGACGGCATCGTCATTGAGCCGCTCTACGCCCGCGCCCAGGACGCGAGCCGCATCGCCACGCGACGCGCGCTCGGCGCGCCCTGGAGCGTCATGCAGCGGGTCGATCTTCCCGACCCCGCCGCCGCCAACAAGCAGATCCTGGGCGACTTGAACAACGGCGCGAACGGCCTCGCGCTCGTGTTCGAAGGCGACGTCGGCGACTACGGCTACGCGCTTCCCGCGACCGAAGCCGCGATTAACCAACTGCTCGATGGCGTCCATCTCGAAGCCGGCATCGCCGTCGAGCTCGCCTTCGGCCCACCCTCGCGGCAAGTCGCAAAGATCATCGCCAACTATGTGAAAGCGAAAGGGCTTGCGCCGTCGGAGGTCGAGATGCGCTTCGGCTTCGACCCGCTTGGCGCCATGGCCATGCGCGGCACGGCCCCCATGCCCTGGCCACAGCTTGCCCCCCTCGTCACCGGCCTGATCGGCGATCTCGTGACGCAAGGGTTCGCCGGTCCCTTCGCTGTGGCCGACGGCAGGCCGGTCCATGCCGCCGGCGGCTCGGAGGCGCAGGAACTTGCCTTCGTTCTCGCCAACGCCGTTGCCTATCTGCGTGCGCTGGAAGCGGGCGGCATCAAGCTCGGTGACGCACGCCGGCTGATCTATTTCCGCCTCGCTGCCGACCAGGACCAGTTTCTCACCACCGCCAAGTTCCGCGCCGTGCGCAAGCTATGGGCGCGCGTCGAGGAGGCCTGCGGGCTCGAGCCGCTTCCTGTCTTCATCGCCGCCGAGACGGCCTGGCGGATGATGACGAAGCGCGATCCGCACGGGAACATCGTGCGCGGCACCATCGCAGCACTTGCTGCCGCAGTCGGCGGCGCCGATGCGGTGACGGTGCTGCCGTTCAGCGCGGCGCTCGGGCTTCCTGACGCGTTCGCGCGCCGCATCGCCCGCAACACGCAGACCATCCTCATCGAGGAAGCCAATATCCACCGCGTCGCCGATCCGGCCGCGGGCTCGGGCGCCATCGAGGCGCTCGCCGATGCGCTCTCAGCTACCGCCTGGACACTGTTCCAGGAAATCGAGCGCGCCGGCGGCACGGCTAAAGCACTCGAGACAGGATCGATCCAACGTGAAGTGGCCAAGGTGCGGACGGAACGGCAAGCCAATGTCGCGCGCCGGAAGGATACCCTGGTCGGCACCAGCGACTTCCCCGATCTCGCCGAGGAACCGGTCATCGTGCTTGCCGCCCCGGGGGCGCTGGTTCCGCCAGCTTCTGACCAGGCATTCGAGCCGCTCCGCCGGTTCAGGCTCGCCGAGCCCTTCGAGCGTTTGCGCGACCAGAGCGACGCCTACCTCGCCAAGCATGGCGAGCGGCCCAAAGTGTTCCTTGCCTGTCTCGGACGCGCTTCGGATTTCAATGCGCGCGCGAGCTTCGCCAAGAGCCTGTTCGAGTCGGGCGGCATCGAAGCGGTGGAAGGCAGCGGTGGCAACCCGGTGGAAGGATTCAAGAAATCAGGCGCGAAGCTCGCCTGCCTCTGCTCCTCGGACAAGGTGTATGCGGGCCACGCCGTCGATGCGGCGAAAGCTCTGATCCAAGCCGGCGCCAAATGCGCTTACCTCGCAGGCAAGCCCGCCCCTAACGAAGCCGCGCTGAAGGAAGCCGGCATTAGCACCTTCCTTCACCAGGGCTGTGATACGCTCGCCATCCTCAGCGCCGCTTATGACGAGATCTGACCGCCGATGACGCGCATACCCTCCTTCGCCGAGGTGAATTTCGACGGTCCGAGTGGGTCGGGTGCCGTCGCCCCGGCGACAACCGCCCCCTGGCAGACGCCCGAAGGCATCGCCGTCAAGCCCGCTTACGGGCCGAAGGACATTGCCGGCCTCGACTTCCTCTTCCTCGACGGTTTGCCGGGGCTGCCTCCGTATCTGCGCGGCCCCTACCCCACCATGTATGTGCAGCGGCCCTGGACGGTCCGGCAATATTCCGGCTTCTCCACCGCCGAAGACTCCAACGCCTTCTATCGGAGAAACCTCGCCGCCGGCCAGCAAGGCGTCTCCATCGCCTTCGACCTCGCCACCCATCGCGGCTACGACTCAGACCATCCGCGCGTGACCGGCGACGTGGGCATGGCGGGTGTCGCCATCGATTCGATCTACGACATGCGCACCCTGTTCGACGGCATCCCGCTCGACCATGTGTCCGTCTCCATGACCATGAACGGGGCGGTGCTGCCGGTACTCGCGCTCTTCATCGTCGCCGGCGAAGAGCAGGGCGTGCCGCCGGAGAAGCTCTCAGGAACCATCCAGAACGACATCCTGAAAGAGTTCATGGTGCGCAACACCTATATCTACCCGCCCACGCCTTCGATGCGCATCGTGTCGGACATCTTCGCCTACAGCAGCAAGAGGATGCCGAAATTCAACTCGATCTCGATCTCGGGCTATCACATGCAGGAGGCCGGAGCTACGGCCGACCTCGAGCTCGCCTATACGCTCGCCGACGGCATCGAATATGTGCGCGCCGGCGTCGCCACCGGGCTCGACGTCGATGCCTTTGCGCCGCGGCTTTCCTTCTTCTGGGCGATCGGCATGAACTTCTTCATGGAGATCGCCAAGATGCGCGCCGCGCGCCTGCTCTGGGCGAAGCTGATGCAAGAAGAGTTTGCCCCCAAAGACCCACGCTCACTCGCTCTGCGTACCCATTGCCAGACGAGCGGCTGGAGCCTTGCCGCGCAGGACGTGTTCAACAACGTGGTGCGCACTTGCGTCGAGGCCATGGCGGCGACGCAAGGCCACACCCAGTCGCTGCACACCAACGCGCTCGACGAGGCGCTCGCGCTGCCGACCGATTTCTCGGCGCGCATCGCCCGGAACACCCAGCTGATGCTGCAGCAGGAATCAGGCACCACCCGTATCATCGACCCGTGGGGCGGCAGCTTCTATGTCGAGCGCCTCACCTACGATCTCGCCGCCCGCGCGCTTGCGCATATCGAGGAAGTGGAGAAGATCGGCGGCATGGCGAAGGCCATCGAGGCCGGCATCCCCAAGCGCATGATCGAGCAGGCCGCAACCGCCACCCAAGGCCGCATCGATTCGAAGCGCCAGACCATCGTCGGCGTGAACAAATACCGTCAGGACAGCGAGGCTGACATCGCCATCCTGAAAGTGGATA
Organism: Methyloceanibacter sp.; assembly: GCA_035997285.1. Taxonomy (GTDB): domain Bacteria; phylum Pseudomonadota; class Alphaproteobacteria; order Rhizobiales; family Methyloligellaceae; genus Methyloceanibacter. Next base: position 8,441 of record DASYIU010000240.1, read on the forward strand.
ACCGCTCGGTGCGGCGTCAGCAGCTCGACAAGCTCGCCCGCCTCAAGGCGGAGCGCGACGAGAGGGAAGTGCAGACCGCCCTTGACGCGCTTACCCAAAGCGCTGAGACAGGCACCGGCAATTTGCTCGAAGACGCCGTTGCGGCCGCCCGCGCCAAGGCGACCGTCGGCGAGATATCCTACGCGCTCGAGAAGGTGTACGGGCGCCACCGGGCGGACGTTTCGGCGATCACCGGGGTCTACAAGGCGGAGATCGGTCGCATGGATGGAAGCTTGACCCGCATCAAGGAGCTGATCGATAGCTTCGAGACCGAGCATGGGCGGCGCCCGCGCATCCTCGTCGCCAAGATGGGCCAGGATGGGCATGACCGGGGGCAGAAGGTCATCGCCAGCGCCTTCGCCGATCTCGGCTTCGACGTGGATATCGGGCCCTTGTTCCAGACGCCTGAGGAAGCCGCCCGCCAGGCGGTTGAGAACGACGAGCATATCGTCGGCGTGTCATCGCTCGCGGCCGGACACCTCACGCTCGTGCCCGCCTTGCGCGAGGCGCTCGAGGAACAAGGCCGCGGCGACATCATGATCGTGGTGGGAGGTGTGATCCCGCCGCAAGATTACCCCGCGCTCTACGAGGCCGGCGCCAAGGCGATCTTCGGTCCCGGCACGCCGATCGCCGACGCCGCCATCGACCTGCTGCAGAAGCTCGGCGCCAAGGCGGACTCCAAATCGAAGCAAGCAGCCGAGTAGGTTTTTTGGCCTAG
>DASYIU010000241.1:0-6359 GCA_035997285.1 Methyloceanibacter sp.
GGCTACCGCCGATGTGGCCCGGACCTATTTCGGCTCTGCCGCCGAGCGGGTGCTGCCCGGACGGCTGGCGGTGAGCCTGGGTATGGCCAATCTGCTGGCAGGCGCGATCTGCGGAATGCCGGTCTGCCACGGCGCAGGCGGCATGACCGCGCACTACAGCTTCGGAGCGCGTACCGGCGGCGCCCCTATCGTCCTGGGTGCTGCGTTGTTGTTTCTCGCCATTGTATTCGGTGCCAGTCTCGCCGGCCTGCTGGCCGGCTTCCCGTTGCCGATCCTCGCGGGGTTGCTCGCCATGGCCGGCCTGCTGCATATCGCTTTGCTAAAGGACTTGCGCGAGCCTGCCCACTGGGCACTGGCTGTCGCGGTCGGCATCACCGGTTTTCTCAGCAACCTCGCCATCGCCTTGGCCGGTGCGTTGCTCATCTGGTGGGTGGCTGGAGCTGTCGTCGCTTGGCGGAGTCCGAAGAGTCGGTCCTCTTAGAAGCGCTAGCGGCAACATCTTAGAAGCGCTAGCGGCAACATCGCCTATTGATTTTGCGGCCGGCGCGGCCGCACCGCACCCCTGCCCGCTCAGGGCATGATGGCGACGCCCCAAGGCAGCCGGCCTACGGGCACCGACTTCTCCGGCTTGAGCGTATCGACATCGATCACCGTCAGGTCGTTGGTGAGGCCGTTGGCGACGTAGAATTTCTTGCCGTCGGGGCTGAGCTCGCCATGCCAGGGACGCTGGCCGACCAAGATGTAGTCCTTGACCTCCTTGGTCGCGGTGTCGATGACGCCGACGCGATTGGCAGGACCAAGCGCCACGAGGAGCGTCTTGCCGTCCTTGGTGAAGTCCATGCCGACCGGCTGCAATTGCTCGGGACGCACGCCTGGGACCTCGAAGGTGATTTTCTTGATGACCTTCCAGGTCTTGGGATCGATCACCGAGATGCTGCCGCCGACCTCGGAGGAAACCCACAGCTCCTTGCCGTCGGCGGTAAACTTGGCTTCGCGCGGGCGGCTGTCGACCAGCACGTTGGCGATCAGCTTCATGCTGGCATTGTCGATGACGTGCGCCATGCTCGTGCTCTCCGAGGTGGCGACGGTATATTTCCCGTCGGGGCTCACTCCCATGCCCTCGGGCTCGACGCCCACCGGCACCTCGCCCAGCACATCGCCGCTCTTGATGTCCATGATGGTGACGAGACTGTCGTCCTCGTTGGCGATGTAGATGACGTCGCCCTTGGGATCGATCGCCATCAGCTCGGGATCGGGGCCCGACTCGAGGTGGCGCGACACTTCGAGCGTGTTGGTGTCGATCACGTCCATGATGTCGCCGTCGCCGGCGGCAACGAACAGCTCCTTGAAGTCGGGGCTCAGCACGACGCCGCGCGGACGCCGCGACACTTTTATGGTCTTGATGACCTGCAGCGTCTTGCCGTCGACCACCGTGATGGTGTTGTCCTTCTCGTTGGAGACGAAGATGGTCTCGGCATAAGCGGGAGCGGTAAGGAGAAGGAGCGCCGTCGCGCACAGAGCGGCAGGGATCATGCGATACATGGGACTACCTTTGGTCGGTGGTTAGGGGAGCTTGCACTTGGTCTCAGGCTTGTCGATGCCGAGCGTGTCGGTGAGGTTCGTCTCGTGCAGGAAGCCCTCCTGCGGGGAGACCGAGACGGGAACGCGGGGACCGCCGCCAAGGATGATCGGCTGCCGCAACTGATGGTCCCAGGTGCGGAAGCTCATTGCCTGCCCCTTGAAACCCTCGAGCTTGAACTGGTCCGAGAGCAGAAACGCCTTGACCTCGGGAGGGGCGCTCTTGCCCGAGCGCATGATGCCGTCGGTCAGCGCGCGGCCGCCAAGCCAAGCCGTGTAGTCACGCTCCACGGGGCGGCGCTTGGCAAGCTTGGGCAATCCGTTTTGGAAGTGCATGGCGCCGTATTCGGTGTAGGACGGGTCCCAGGCAAGTGCCTGAAGCCCCTGGGTTCCCGCCACGAGACGAGGCAGGTAGGTCCGGTAGGCCAGGTAATCGCCGAACCCCTCATCGGTGTCGATGACCCACACCAGGTCGTGCTCGGGTGCGCCTTGCGTCTCCATGGGAATTTGCGACTGCACCTGCTGATAGCCCGAGTCGGTATTCCTCGCGCCCGGCGGCAGGTCGTAGACCTTCTCCCCCACAATCTTGCCTCCGTAGCGGGCGGCCGAGCGCTTCACTTGAGCGAGGTAGTCTTTGTCGGCCGGGGTATCGCCGCGGATCACGAACCATCTCGGCCACTTCTTCCAAATGAAGTACTGGGCCAACGCGTCGGCGCGCATCGCCCAGTCCGGGGTGATGTGGAAGACGTTGGAGCGGCACAGCTCCTGGCGCAGCGCCTCGTCATTGGCGCGGATATTCACGATGACCGAATTCTTGGCTTCGGGCAGGTCGGCCACGGCAATGAGATCGGGCGCCTCGAGATCGGCGATGATGAAGGCGTCGCCGCCTTTGAGGACCTCTTTCGCCTTGGCCACCACGTCGCCGTCGGGCGGCACGATGGCCTCGACCAGGGTGAAGGCAAAACCGACGAAGCTCCCGGCCTGATTGGCTTCCTTGATGATGAGGCGCGCGCCCTGAATGCCCTTGTCGGTGATGATCTTCTCAGCATAGGAGAGCGGCAGGGGCTCCTGATATTGCTTGCCGAGATAGACGATGGGCACGGTGGCCTTGATGGCTATCCCGCCCGCGGCCGGAGGGGTTTCGGCGGGAGCAGCGGCCGGGGCCGCGGCACCGGCATCGGCAGGCGCTTGCGGCGTCTCGGCGGCGGCGGGTGGAGTGGCGGCGGGCGGGGCCGTCTCGGCAAAGGCGGGGCCGAGCAAGGTTCCGACGAGAAGACCGAAAGCCGCCAGGGCGGAAATCCCCTTGGGGCTTTGACGCAAACGACCGACCGGTACACGCATAGGCAAAAGCTTTGCTCTTGTGACGCTCGCGACGATCAGGGATTGAACGGCGCTGCCATGATCCGCGAGAGCAGCGGCGATCCGGGCCGCAATTTTCCAGACCTGTCGGCAAATGGCAATGCGCACTGCACAATTTGGCACGCGTCTGCCAAGACCTGGGAGCTGAAATTTCCCGATATATAGGCCGTTAGCAATTGGCCTTCCAGCCCACGGTAATCTTTATGCCATCCGGGATCGCGCGCCGGAACGGACGCGGCGGCTTTGCGCCAAGCGAAAACATCAATCCTCTCCCCCACGAACCGGGCCGCCCAACTATTGCGGGGGCGGCGGCGGGGGCGGGTTGAGAGAGCTCGGATTCACCGAGCGGATGAAGGCGATGATTCTCCACAAATCGTCGCTGCTCTTGATGATGTCGCCGAAGGGCGGCATGGGACCCACTATAGTCTCGGTCCTGACACGGGTGTAACCCTGCTTCTGCAGATCAACGGAGCCCAAGGTAACCAAGCGGAACAGCGTGTCGTCGTCCCTGCCATACACCCAGGTGTCGTTGGTGAGCGACGGACACATGCCGCCGCCGCCGCCGCCGCCGTGGCAACCATTGCAGCCGGCGGAGAGGTACCTGTGGTGACCCTCTTCGGCGATGGAGGCAATGTCGGTGTAGGGGTTTTTCAGCTCGCCTTTAGGCGTGCTGGCGACGAGATCGCGCGGTGGCGTGGCGGGCCCGAGCATGGGACCGCCGGCTGCGCCGCCGCCGCTGCCCTTCGACTCGTCTGCAGCGCCCGCGGCAGGAGCCGCCGGGTGGGTGCCAAGAGGAGGCGCATCGGCCGGAGGAGTCGGCGAAGTGTTGTGGTCGTCGTCGGCGGCGCAGGCTTTCCACACCCCCGCACTCAGGACCCCGATAAAAGCGATAGTCAAAACTCCAGTAATGATTTTGCGCACAGTTTCGTTTCCTTACCCTAGTTGCCTTGTTGGTTGAGCTTGTCGAAAGAGAAAGCCGATATCCATAGGCTTCAACCGATCGCCCTCCGGCACGCGCCAGAGTTCGGGCGCATATTGCTCGTTTGGGTGTGCCGTGTCGTGGAAAACAACATTGGAAGACCAGCCATCGTCCTGCCATCCGCGCGTAAGGCGCACGCCGTCGAGAACAAGATGGGGATCGGGACCGAAGCACGATCCTCGATCGTGAACACCCCGTCCTTGGAGCGTCTGGGAGAATATCCTTCCGCTAAGGCCGCGTCCCCCCAAGACTTGGCGGCCTGACACATGTCATAGCGCACATCACGCGCGGGGCGATAGCGGCCGTAACACGGTGCGGCATTTTGGCTTCCGCAAAGGTTAATCGTTAGCGATCAATTGGTTACGTCGAAGTCCATGCCTTCGAAGGTGTAGCGGGGGACCTGCGTCCAGATGCCGTCTTCCTGCACCGGGACCTTGTGCATCTTGACATCGTCGACTTCGAGCTTGCCGCCCTTCTGGTTCACCCAGAAATCGATGTCGTAATACTCGTCCTTGCTGCCGGGCTTGCGGAAGTCGGTGCAGACAAAATACTCCCCCTCCTTCTTCAAATGACGCACCGGCTGGTGGATCTCGACGAAGTCGAGCAGGATGGTCTCGCCGGTCTTGTCGTCCTTGATGTCGAGGGCGCCGTTCGCGTCCTTATGGGTGGCGATATATTTGTGGATCGCGCCCATCACCTGCCAGGCCCGCGTGACTTCCATGTCGCCAGGGTGCTCCTGCACCGGCAGCCACCACCAGGCCACCGGCATGCGCGTGATCATGATCCAGCCGTCGCCTTCTTGCTTCGGGCCCTTCTGTACCCTGATATCCATGAGGGTGAGCTTGTCGCCCTGAGGCTTGAACCAGAAGTCGATGGCGTATTGCTTCTTGGCCTCGTCCTTGTCGTGGAAGATGACGTTGGCGAACCAGCCATAGCCTTCCATGCCGCGTACGATCTTGACCTGCTCGAACACGAGGTTGAGATCGGCGTCGAGCTTGGGGTCATGGAAGACGAAGGCACCGTCCTTCGACCGCTCGGCGATCGTTGTCTCGACCGCCTTGTCCACGTCCTCTTCGCTGAATGCCTTGCCGCTCTTGGGCTCGGAGGTGGCCGTCGCGGCGTCTGCCGCCGGACTTGGCTCGTCTGCAGGACTGGGCTGGTCCGCCGCGAGCACGGGCCCACAAACGCACAAGGCTACGGCTATTGCCGTGGCCCGCGCAACGAAGAGCGTCCGATCAAGTCGGATCATTGGCTGGACGTCCCCTGCCCCTTCTCCGGCGCGGGCGAAGTCTCGCCCTCGGCGGCTTTCGCCGCGCCGAGCACCATGATCGCCTGGGCGGACTCGATATTCCCGTTACGCTTCGCAACGTCGGTGGCGGTCTGGCCCTGGTCGTCCTTGAGGCTCGCGTCGGCGCCTGACTCCATCAGGAGGCCGATCATCGGCGGGTTGTTGTGGGTCGCGGCAATCATCAAGGCGGTAACGCCCTTGGTCGACTGGGCATTGACGTTGGCGCCGCGCTCGATGAGGCCTTTGGCGATGTCGATGGGGCGGGTGCTGCTCGGAAGGAACATTGCCCCTTCGGCCGGCGCGGTCTGCGCCGCGGCAACCATCAGCGGCGTAAGGCCTTCGGCGCCCGACGGCTCGTTTACCTTCGCACCGGCTTCGATCAGCGCCTTGGCCGCCTCGTAATTGTCGTCGGCGATCGCGAGCGGAAGCACCCTAAAGCCTTGTGGGCCAAGCTTCTCGATGTCGGCGCCATGCTCCAAGAGCACTTTGATCGAGGGCACATGGTCGCGGGAAGCCGCCGCGATCAGCGGCGTCGTGCCGTCGCTCTTGGCCAGATTGACGTCGGCCCCGAGCTCGATCAAGAGCTTGATCATATCGTCATGGCGCTGCCGCGCGGCGCTGATCAGGGGGGTCCAGCCTTGATCGTCGGCCTGGTTGACGTCGGCGCCCTTGCCGACCAAAAACTTGACGCGGTCGAGATCGTTGGCGATCAGCGCGTTGCTCAGCTCCTGGGTGATGTCGGCGCCGTTAGCCAGCCAGCCCTCGACCTTCTCTTTGGTGACCAGTTGGTCTGGCGAGGCGAGGTCGGGACGCGCCTTGAAGTCCTCCTGCGTCACCTCAGTGTAGCTGCCATGGGACGGAAGGTCGCCAGACACCAGGCACCGGCTGCACTGCACCAACGGCACGCCGTAATCCTTTAGAATTTTGGCGATTTCTTCCTGCTTATCCTCGAGAGCGAATTCGAGCATGTATTTCAGGAAGGCATCGGTCTTGCGCACGCCGATGGCGAGGTCGAACTCGAGCGGAATCTTGTCGTCCATCAAATTGACCGGCGTGATGGTGATGGGCGCGTCCTTCATGGTCTTCAGCCAGCCGGCGAAGGGTCCCCACACCGCGGCGACATCGAGATCGCCGTCGATGACTTGCTGCACCTGA
>DASYIU010000242.1:0-13508 GCA_035997285.1 Methyloceanibacter sp.
TATTGCAGGTCGTGCCGCGCCTCGATACGGGGGGCAGCGAGCAGGCGACCGTGGAGATCACCGAGGCGCTTGCCCGGGCGGGCGCTTCAGCCCTCGTTGCCACCGAAGGGGGCCGGCTGGCAACTGCCATCCGCCAGGCCGGCGGCGAGATTCTGACACTTCCCGTGGCCAGCAAGAATCCGTTCACCATTCTTGCCAATGCGCGCCGGCTCAGGCGGATCATCGAGGAGCGCCAGGTCGATCTCGTGCATGCCAGGAGCCGCGCACCGGCGTGGAGCGCGTATCTTGCCGCGCGCCGCACCGGGCGCTCCTTCGTCACCACCTATCACGGCGCCTACGGCGATCTCGGGCCCTTCAAGGCCGCCTATAACAGCGTCATGGGCCGCGGCGACCGCGTCATCGCCAACTCCCTTTACACCGCCAATCTGGTCGCCTCACGGCAACACGCGGCGCGGGAGCGCATCAGGGTGATCTACCGGGGCATCGACTCTGCCACCTTCGATCCCCTCGTGGTGCCGCCGGGCCCGGTGGCGCGGCTCAGGGAGCGCTGGGGCGTTCCGCCCAAGACCAAGATCGTGCTCCAGGCGGCGCGCCTTACCGGGCTCAAGGGCCACCGCCAAACCATCGAGGCCGCGGCGCGGCTCGACCGCGAAGGCGCGCTCGACGACGCCGTGATCATCTTCGCCGGCGACGCCCATGGGAAAAAGGCCTACCAGCAGGAGCTTGCCGGTCTCATCGCCCGGCACGGCCTCGGCGACAAGGTGCGCCTCGTCGGCCACTGCAACGACATGCCGGTCGCCTTTCTCGCCGCCTATGTCGCGCTGATTCCATCGCTCGTGGCCGAGACCTTCGGGCGGACGAGCGTCGAGGCGCAGGCCATGGGCTGCCCCGTCATCGTCTCCGATCTCGGCGCGTTGCCCGAGACCATCGTCGCCGCCGAGCGCAGCGAGGCCGGGTTCACGGGATGGCTCGTGCCGCCGGGCGACGTGGCGGCGCTTGCCGACCGGCTGCGCGGCGCGCTTGCACTTTCGGCTGAGGCGCGGGCGGAGATCGGCGGCCGCGCCAGCGCCCGGGTCAACGCCGAGTTCGCGCTAGCGCAGATGCAAGTGAAGACGCTTGCCGTCTATGACGAGCTGCTCGGCACAAATTTGGCGGAGCTGTTCGCGCACCCGCCCTCGTTCGAGGCGGCTTCTATGGGAGACGGCGCGTGAATGGGGCCGCAAGGCGCGGCTTGACTTTTCAGGGCCGTTTCCCATCCTGTAGGCCCTGTAGGGTTTAACGTCATCTGAAGAACGGCAATGCCTCGCTTTTGTGGGGCTGGCGTCGTTCGAGAAGAGGAGAGCGAGACATCGTAAGACGACCAATGAAGCTTACCCCCGATCGGGGAGGCCCCCGTGTCAACGAGGGCATCGACATTCCCAACATCCAGCTCATCGACGCAGGCGGCACCAATCTCGGCGTGGTGGCCACCGCCGAGGCGCTCAGGCGCGCGGTCGAGGCCGGGCTCGACCTCGTCGAGATCGCGCCCAACTCTGAGCCGCCGGTCTGCAAGATCCTGGACTACGGCAAATACAAATATCAGGCGCAAAAGAAGGCCGCCGAGGCGCGCAAGAAGCAGCGCACCGTCGAGATCAAGGAGATCAAGATGCGGCCGAACATCGACAGCCACGACTACGAGGTGAAGATGCGCTCGATCCGCCGCTTCTTCGAAGAGGGCGACAAGGTGAAAGTGACCTTGCGCTTCAGAGGCCGCGAGATGGCGCATCAAGAGCTCGGCGCGCAGCTGCTCGACCGCGTCAAGCAGGACACTTTGCCCATCGCCAAGGTGGAATCGGAGCCGCGACTCGAAGGCCGGCAAATGGTGATGATTCTCGCCCCGCGCTAGGCGATCTGGCGGGCGAGCTCCGCCTGCTCACGCAAGGTCTCGCTGACGGCTGATTCCGGCTCAGGCTCTCCGAACAAGACGCCTTGGCCTGTGTCGCAGCCGAGCTTCGTCAGCCGCTCCAACACTTGCTTGGTCTCGATTCCCTCGGCCGTGGTGTGCAGGCCAAGCGCCTGACTCAAGCTCAGGATCGCCTTCACGATCCTGGCTTCCTCCGGTTTGGCCAGCATCTGGCTGACGAACGACCGGTCGATCTTGATGGTGTCGAGTTGTAGCTCGCGCAGGTGATAGAGCCCCGAATAACCGGTGCCGAAATCGTCAAGCGCCACGCGCACACCGACCCTGCGCAGCGCGTCGAGCACGCGCTTGGCCTCGTCCAGTTTCTGCACGACTGCCGTCTCGGTGATTTCGACCACGAGACGATGAGGCGGGAACGAGGCCTGGGCCAGGAGGTCGAGAATCCTGTGCGTCAGCGACGGATCGGAGATTTGCCGCGGCGATAAATTGATCGAGAGGTAGAGATGCTGCGGCCAGGTCTTGGCGTCGCGCAAGGCCTGCGTCAGCAGCGCATAGGTCATCTCGCCAATCGTGGCGGTATCCTCGGCGATGGGGATGAACGTCTCGGGCAACAGCAGCCCGCGCGTGGGATGCTTCCATCGCGCCAGGACCTCGTGGCCAACCGTCTCCGAGGTCTCGAGGTCGACCAGCGGCTGGTAGTAGGGAACAATCTGTCCCGCTTCGATGGCGTCTTTCATTTCCGCCTCGAGCTCGACGCGCTGCTGCAGTCGCTCGTCCATGGCGCGGTCGAAGAAGCGGTATTGACCGCGTCCCTCCGCCTTTGCCCAATACATGGCCATGTCCGCCTGCCGCAGCGCGGTTTCGACATTGGCGCCGTCACGTTGGGCCATCGCATCATTGCGGTGGGCGCTCGGATCGCAGGTGGCGACGCCCACGCTCACGCCAACCTGGAGCGACAGGGCGGCAAGCGACATCGGCTTCGATGTTTCGTGGACGATGCTCCGCGCCAAGCGCTCCGGGACATCGCTGCCGAGGCGGTAGCGCATGATGACGCCAAACTCGTCGCCCCCGAGCCGCGCCACAGAGCCCCCTTCAGCAAGCCGCGTGAGACGCTTGGCGATGACGCGGAGCACTTCGTCGCCGAGCCTGTGGCCGTAGACGTCGTTGATCGGCTTGAAATTGTCGAGGTCGACGACCAGTAGCGCGCAAGCCTCGCCCTCCGGCAAATCGCAAGACCATTTGTCGAAATCCTCGATGAACCAGCGGCGGTTAGGAAGGCCGGTGAGCACGTCGTAGCGGGCCAGCTGATACGCCTCGGTCTCGGCCTTCCGCCTGCGCACAACCTCGTGGCGCAGGTCGATTGTGCGGCGAACCGAGTAAATCTTGGCGGCGATGCCGAGGAAAATGAAAAGGATCACCAGCCAGTCGATCGCGTCGCTTTGCGGTTCGTTGGTGAGCTCGATGAACTTGTCGAGAGCGTCGTACCAGAGGGCAAACAGATAGATCGGGAGTCCCACGAGACCGATGACGATCAGGTCGCCCGTGACTCGACTTTGCCTTGAGTACCAGGCGGCAAGCCTGCGCAAGGGGGCCAGGACGTCCATGGTCGACCACGGTCTCAAGTTGCGCTCCGATGCAAAGCGGTTCAGCTGTCAGATTGGCAGGGGTAACAGCCTTGCTCGGCGACCCTAAGGCCGGACTCCGGAAGCAAGCGTTAAGCCGGATGGTTTAGACGCGCCTCGTTCTGGCACGGCGCCCCCGGAACCCTTGCAAGCGGGCCCAAATCCACCCTATAAGGCGCTTCCTAGGAGCCGCCCGGCGGGGCATGCCGTGGCGGCTCGCATGCTTTCAGATCGTTGAAACACTCTCCCCTGCCCTCAAGCCGCCTTTGCCGCGCATCGAGCCGGGGTCAAAACCAAGGAAGCCAAATGCCCAAGATGAAGACCAAGAGCGGTGCCAAGAAGCGCTTCAAGGTCACGGCCACAGGCAAGGTGAAAGTCCAAGCCTCGCGCAAGCGTCACGGCATGATTCAGCGTACCGCGAAATTCGTCCGCAATGCGCGGGGTACGATGGTCCTGTCCGACGAGGACGCCAAGATCGTGAAGAAGAATTTCCTGCCCTATAGCCGTTAGAGCTTACGGGCGAGCCTTCGAAGGAGCACTGTCATGTCCCGTGTGAAACGCGGCGTTGCCGCCCATGCCCGCCACCGCAAGGTGCTGAAGCAGGCCAAGGGCTATTACGGCCGCCGCAAGAACACCATCCGCGCCGGCCGCCAGGCGGTCGAGAAGGCGGGCCAATACGCTTATCGCGACCGCAAGGTGCGCAAGCGCACCTTCCGGGCGCTGTGGATCCAGCGCATCAATGCCGCTGCGCGCGCCAACGGCCTCACCTATGGACGGATGATCGACGGGCTGAAAAAGGCCGGGATCGATCTCGACCGCAAGGTGCTTGCCGACATGGCCGTGCGCGAGCCGGAAACCTTTCAGGGTCTGGTAGAGGCCGCGGCTGCTGCTGCGCGGGCGTAACGCCCGTCTCTGGGCTTGCCGGGCATGGGAGCCCAAGCCATGAGCGCGATAGAGCTCTACAGTCTCAAGACTGAGCTGCTTCACGCCATCGCGCAAGCCGCCGACCTCGACAAGCTCGAAGAGGTGCGCATCGCGGCGCTTGGCAAGAAGGGCCGTATCTCGGAGCTGATGCAGGCGCTCGGCTCGCTTCCGCCGGATGAGCGCAAGGCCTACGGCCAAGTCGTCAACAGCCTGAAGGCAAGCGTCGGCGAGGCGCTCGAGGCCAAGCGGCAGGAGCTCGCCAAAGCCGCGACGGCCGGGAAGCTTGCCGCCGAGTACGCCGACGTCACGCTGCCGATGCGCGAAGGGCCGTTTGCCCAGGGCCGCATCCACCCGGTGAGCCAGGTGACCGACGAGATCACCGAGATCTTCGCCGACATGGGCTTCTCGATCGCCGAGGGACCGGATATCGAGACCGACTTCAACAACTTCACGGCGCTCAACATCCCGCCCGAGCATCCGGCGCGGCAAGATCACGACACCTTCTATTTCGCGCCTGCTTCCGACGGTACCCGCGCGGTGCTGCGCACCCATACGAGCCCGGTTCAGATCAGGACCATGCTGCGGGAGAAGCCGCCTCTGCGTATCATCGCGCCGGGCCGCGTCTATCGGAGCGACTCCGACCAGACCCACACGCCGATGTTCCATCAGGTCGAGGGGCTGGTAATCGACGAGGAGACCCATCTTGGGCATCTGAAATGGGTGCTCGAGGAATTCTGCAAGGCGTTCTTCGAGGTCCCCTCGGTGAAGATGCGCTTCCGCGCCAGCCACTTCCCCTTCACCGAGCCGTCCATGGAGGTCGATATCGGCTACGCCAAAGTGGGCGATGAGATCAGGATCGGCGAGGGTGAGGAGTGGCTCGAGATTCTCGGCTGCGGCATGGTGCATCCAAACGTGCTTCGGAATGTCGGACTCGACCCAGAGCGCTATCAGGGCTTCGCCTTCGGCATGGGGATCGACCGCATCGCCATGCTGAAATACGGGATGCCCGACTTGCGCGCCTTCTTTTCGGGCGATCTCCGCTGGCTCAAGCATTACGGCTTCGCCCCGCTTGCCGTGCCGACGCTCGCCGGCGGGCTGAGCGCTTAGGCCATGAAATTCACGCTCGCGTGGCTCAAGGAGCATCTCGACACCAAGGCGAGTGTGGAGACGATCGCCGCGACGCTCACCCGCATTGGGCTCGAGGTCGAGGAGGTGTTCGATCCGGCGACTGCGCTCGCGCCGTTCCGCGTGGCGCAGGTGCTGAGCTGCGAGAAGCACCCCAACGCCGACAAGCTTCAGGTCTGCGAAGTCGATACCGGCACGGAGCGCTTGCAAGTCGTGTGCGGCGCGCCGAACGCTCGCGCCGGGCTGAAGGGCGTGTTCGCCCCCGTGGGCAGCTATGTCCCCGGCAGCGGCCTCACCCTGACTAAGGCCAACATCAGGGGCGTCGAGTCAAACGGCATGCTGCTCTCCGAGCGGGAGCTTCAGCTATCCGACGAGCATAGCGGCATCATCGAGCTCGATGCCGGCGCGAAGATCGGCAGCCCTGCCGCCGCGGCGCTCGGCCTCGACGATGCGGTGATCGAGGTCGCCATCACGCCGAACCGGCCCGACTGCCTCGGCGTACGCGGCATTGCGCGCGACCTCGCCGCCGCCGGCCTCGGCAAATTGAAGAAAGACGCGATCAAGCCGGTCAAAGGCGGGTTCGTCAGCCCGACCCGGATCGAGCTCGACTTCGACAAGGAAAGTGCCGGCGCCTGCCCGGTGTTTGCCGGGCGTCTGGTACGCAACGTCACCAATGGGCCGAGCCCCGACTGGCTGCGCGCGCGGCTGAAGGCGATTGGCTTGCGCCCCATCAACGCGCTGGTCGACATCACCAACTACATCTCCTACGACCGCGCGCGCCCGCTCCATGTCTATGACGCCGACAAGCTCACCGGCGCGATCCGCGCGCGGCTCGGGCGCAAGGGAGAGTCGTTCGCAGCACTTGACGGCAAGACCTACGCGGTTGACGGCGACATGTGCGTCATCGCCGACGACCGCGCCGTGCTCGGCCTTGGCGGGGTGATGGGCGGCGAGGACACCGGCGTCACCGAGACCACCACCAACGTTTTCATCGAGTCGGCCTATTTCGACCCGAAACGCACGGCACGCACCGGGCGGAAGCTCGGCATACAGTCTGACGCGCGCTATCGCTTCGAGCGCGGCGTCGATCCGGATTTCGTGGTGCCTGGGCTCGAGCTTGCGACGAGCCTGGTGCTCAAGCTTTGCGGCGGGGAGCCGAGCAAGGTCATCATCGCCGGCAAGCCGCCAAAAGCGAACCGCCCATTCAAGTTCGATCTTGGGCTGGTCAAGCGCCTTAGCGGGCTTGACCTCGGAAACAGCGAGATCAAGCGGCTTCTCTCCGCGCTCGGTGTCGGGCTCGCCGGCAAGGCGAAGGCGCTCAAAGCCGCACCGCCCTCGTGGCGCCCTGACATTACCGGCCCCGCCGACCTCGTCGAGGAGGTCGTGCGGCTCGTCGGCGTGGACAACGTGCCGGCGACGCCGATGAAACGGGCTGCCGGCGTGGCGCGGCCTGTGCTCACCGAGGCGCAACTGCGCCAGAGGCTCACGCGGCGGGTGCTCGCCTCACGCGGCTTCGTCGAGGCGGTGACCTGGTCGTTCATCCCGCCGGCTGAAGCCGCGCTGTTCGGCGGCGGGGCGCCTGAGCTGACCTTGAGCAACCCGATCTCCACGGAGCTTGCGCAGATGCGCCCCTCGCTTTTGCCGGGGCTGATCACCGCCGCGCAGCGGAACCGCGACAGGGGCTTTGCCGATGGCGCGCTGTTCGAGCTTGGCCACGCCTATCGGGGTGCGGCCCCCGAGGATCAGTTCGTCGCCGCCTCGGGCGTGCGCTTCGGGCACTCGAACATGGAAGGCTCGGGACGCCACTGGTCGGGTGAGGCGCCTCAATCTGACGTTTTCGCCGTCAAAGAGGACGCGGTGGCGGCGCTGGCAGCGCTCGGCCTTGCTCAGGCGAGCCTCACGAGCGCCCGCCAAGCGCCTGCCTGGTTTCACCCCGGCCGTTCGGGCGCGCTCGAGCTCGGGCCCAAAACCGTGCTCGGCGTGTTCGGCGAGCTTCATCCTGACGTTCTGGCGACGCTCCGCGTCGATGCGCCGATCGCAGCATTCGAGCTTTATCTCGACGCCATCCCGCCGGCGAAACGCAAAGGCGCGGGGCGGCTTGCGCTCGATGCCTCTGACCTCCAGCCCGTCAGGCGCGACTTTGCCTTCCTGCTCGATCGCGACGTTGCTGCGGGCGATGTGGTGCGCGCGGCGCTTGGCGCCGACCGCGCGCTGATCGGCGATGTTGGCGTTTTCGATGTGTTCACCGGCCAAGGCGTACCGGAGGGCAAAAAGTCTCTCGCCATTGAGGTGACGCTCCAGCCCAAGGAGAAGACGCTCACCGATGGCGAGATCGAGGCGGCGGCGGCGAAGATCGTCGCCGCCGTCATCAAGGCCACCGGCGGCGAGTTGCGCGGCTAGAAAGGTCGAAAGTTCCCGAAGGGCGAGGGCAGCGGAACCGGGCGCAACGGCTTCGGCGTGCGGCGCTTGGGGGCGGCGGGTCGCCCATAGAAGGGCTTGCCCTCGCACGCATCGGCGATCTTGTCGGCGAGCGGCTTGTCAGGCTCGGCCGCTGGGTGCCAGCCCTGGCACAGCGTGCCGAGCTTTCCGCCGAGATCGGCTGCGCCTTCCGCGCAGTAAAGCCCTGAGCCGTCGGCTTGCGGAGTGAAGCGCACGCCCTTGGCGTTCTTCCCGTCGCCGAGCCCGGCGCCGAGATGATTGAGGGCATAGATGCGCTTCTTCGACTCCTCGGGGGAGGCGAAGCGCTCGGGCCTCGTTTGCGTGTTGGTCAAGGGAATCGCCTCGATGGCCTCGACGCGCCAGCTGCCGTCGGCGCGGGCAAGATGCACCTTGGCCATCAGCCCATAGTCGCGGCACAGCCCAAAGCGGGTCATCTCGGCGGTGCCGGGATGCAGGAAATTGCCGAGCCCGTAGAAGATCAGCGACTTGCCGTCGAGCTCCACCCCTTGCGCCACGTGGGGGTGGTGGCCGACGATCAGGTCGATGCCCTTCTCCTCGGCGGCAAACCCGCGCCAGTCGGCAAGCTGCCGGTCGTCGGGCACGACGCGGCCTTCGAGCCCGTAATTGATGGAGAGGATGCGGTAGTCTGCCGGGATGGCGACGAGCTTGTCCATCACCGCCTCGAAGTCGGGTCGATTGCGGTATGACGCCTGGCCCGCACTCTTGGGACCGGCGCGATATTGCGGCTGGTCGCCGGTGATGATGCCGATCGCTGAGAAAGCGACCCGCGTGCCGTCGAGGTCGAGGCAGGACGGGTGGAGCGCCTCCTCGAAATTGCTGCCGATTCCGGCATAGGCGATGGCGCGGCCGGCGTTGGCCACGGCGAAATGATAGAGCGTCTCCTCGATGCCTGGCGCGCCATAGTCAAAAGCGTGGTTGTTGGCGAGCGCGAACATATTGAAGCCGACATCCATGAGCGCCTTCAGCGCCGCCGGGTGGCTGCGGAAATGGAACGGGGCGTCCTTGCCCTTGCTTTCAGGGGAGAGATCGTTCCGGTCGGTGACGACGGTCTCGACATTGGCGAAGGCGAGATCGCCGTCGATGTCGCGGGAGATCCCGGCGAGCGTGTCGGGGAAGCTCATCACGGCCTTGCCATTATGGATGCCTTTGACATCGACGGCGGCATCGCTCGGATTGAAGCCCGTATCGCCGACCAGGACGATGGTGAGACGATCCGGAGGCGTACCGGCTGGTGGCGAAGCTCCACTGGTGCCGATCGACGCCGTGACCTCGGTGCTGTCGCAGGGCGCCGCACGCGTTGCGGCATAGAGCATGGCGGCCGGCGCGACCCCCAAAAGGGCCGCTGCGGCTAAAAAAAGCTTGAGCCAGCGGCCTCCCATGGTCAGCCGGTCCTCACGTCAGGGCCCCGTCCGCCTGGGCGGGGATGCGCGGATTAGCATCGAAGCCGAGATTGCGGTCGCGGGCAAGATGGACCATGGCGCGCTCGGCAAGGGCGGTGATGGTCAGGAGCGGATTGACGCCGATCGAGCGTGGGATCACCGAGCCGTCGCAGACATAAAGTCCGCCATGCACGCTCTCTTCGCCCTTCCCGTCGAACACCTGGCATTTGTGATTGACCACGCCGCTTGCCACACCCACGCCCATGCCGCAGCCGCCAAGGGGATGGGCGGTCGCGGGCTTGGTGCCCATATTGGTCGCGGCCATCGGGCTCTTGATGTAGCGCGCACCCACCGCCGCGGCGGCCTTGGTCAGAGCCGCATCGACGCGGGCATAGACCGGCTCCCCGGCGACGCCCGGCCAGTCGATCTGGGCGCTGCCATTGTCGAGCCTGATGCGGCCCTCGGCTTCATCATGGGAGACGACGAAGAAGGTGTGAAGATGGGACAGAGGCCCCTGATAGACGCCCTTGATCAGGCTGTGCGCGGCGCCGAGCAGCCTGCCGCCGGCAATGAAGAACACCGGCAGGAGCGGTGCCAACGCCGACGGCAGCACGCCTTCCTGGATGATCATGCTGCGGTCGAGATGCCTCCCGTCGGGAAGCTCGATCTGGCCCGCGACGCACGCGCCGATGGCATCGCCCACGAATTTCGGCGGATAGCCCACGCCGACTCCGTTCACCCTCTCGCTGCCGCCAAGAGCAAAGGCGATGATGTCGCCATTGGCCGAGAAACGCTCCCCCAGCCGGTCGGAGAGGCCAAGCCCGCGCTCGCGGGACCGCAGCAGAATCTCGGTCGAGCCGAGCGTGCCGGCGGCCAGCAGCACGGTCTTGGCGTCGACGAAACTTGGGCTCGCATCCTTGCCGTCGGACGGCGCGAAATGGACGCGCCAGCCCGCCTCGCCTTTGACCACATGGCTCACGGCCAGCTCGGTGAAGATTTCCGCGCCATGCACCTTGGCGTCGGGAAGGTAGGTGACCGCGACCGTGTTCTTGGCGCCGACATTGCAGCCTGAGCAGCAGTCACCGCACAGCGTGCAGGCGGGCTGGGCCACGCCCGCGGGATTGACGGTATCCTCGAAGCTCACCACCACGGGAGCGGCGACCGCGGGTTGGCCGAAGGCGGCGCTCGCGGCCTCAAGGGCGCGATATTTGGTGAGCTCTGGAGCGCGGCCATAGCGCGCCGGGCGAAGCATCGCAGCCGCCCGGCCGAAGCCGAGATCGAGGAGCCCGTCTCTGGTGACCTCCGTGGGCCACACCGGGTCGGCGAACACACGGGTATCGGGTCGCAGCGCCACGCCGGCATTGATGAGAGAGCCACCGCCAAGCCCGCAGCCGACGAGCACGTGGATGTCGGCGCCCAGCCTGAAGTCGAACAGCCCGGTGCGCGAGCCGGAACGCATCTTGCCGCCGTTCAGCTGGAGTTCGCGGCGCAGCTCGGGCAGACGGCTCGGAAACTCTCCGGTCAGGAACTCCTTGCCCTTCTCGATGACGCAGACGCTTTGGCCGGCACGCGCAAGCCGCGAGGCGGCGACGCCACCCCCATAGCCGGAGCCGACCACGACCACGTCATAGGCTTCTCTAATGGCGCTTGGCGGCAAAGATAGTCGCTGTTGCATGGCCTCTGCATAACCCAACGGGAGGGCCTTCCCAATGGCTTATGCGCGCGCGGCGAACATCAATTCATTTCACGGTCGCGCGAGAGCCTATATGCCCGGGTCAGCCCTCCTCTTATGGTTGCTCCGAGCAATTGATTGGAGAGTTCCCATGATGGCGAGATGGATCTGCGCGGCGCTTACCGCTGCGCTCCTTGCTGCAACTGTTATCGCCGGCGGAGCGCACGACGCCAACGCCACCGCGCTGAAGACCGCGATCTTCGCGGGCGGCTGCTTCTGGTGCATGGAGGCCGCTTTCGACGAGGTCGATGGCGTGACCGAGACCGTGTCGGGCTATGCCGGCGGCACCACCCCCAAACCCACTTACGGCAGTCACGAGGGTTACAAAGAGGCGGTCAAGGTGACCTACGACCCCGCCAAGGTAGGCTACGCGGCGCTGCTCGACCACTACTGGCACAATATCGACCCGTTCGACGCGGAAGGCCAGTTCTGCGACAAGGGCTCCGCTTATCAGAGCGTCATCTTCACCGACGACGACGAGGAGAAGGGATTGGCCGAGAAGACGAAGCAGGAGATCGCCGGTCGCTTCAAAGAGAAAGTCGCAACGGAGATTGTGCCGGCTACGACCTTCACTGCCGCCGAGGACTACCACCAGGATTATCACAACCAGAATCCGGTCAGTTACAAGTACTACAAATGGGGCTGCGGCCGGGCCCAGCGGCTCGCCGAGATCTGGGGCAAGCCGTCCTGAGCGATGCATCCAAACAGGCAGGCCCGAATGTAAATAGAAGGCCATGGAGAAACGCGAAGTCATCTATCGCCATTCCGGCGCCGTGCGCCTGACCCATTGGGTGAATGCGCTGGTGCTGCTCGTCCTTCTGATGAGCGGCCTGCAAATCTTCAACGCCCATCCCGGCCTCTATCTCGGATCGAAGTCCGAGTTCAACCATCCCGTCTTGGCTATGGCTGCCACCGAGGATGGTGACCGCATCAAGGGCATCACCATGGTGCTCGGCCACAGCTTCGACACCACCGGCGTGCTCGGTGCTGCCGTCGACCCCAACGGCGGCGCCGAGGAGCGGGGCTTTCCGTGGTCAGTCACGCTGCCCGGCCATCGCGATCTCGCCATGGGGCGCCGCTGGCATTTCTTCTTCGCTTGGGCTTTCGTGTTGAACGGGCTCGCTTATCTCATCTGGAGCCTGGCCAGCGGCCATTTGCGGCGCGATCTCACCCCATCAGGCCGAGAGCTCAAGCATATCGGCCCCTCCATTTGGGAACATGCGCGGCTCAAGTTTCCCAAGGGCGAGGAGGCCAAGCGCTATAACGTATTGCAGAAGCTCACTTATCTTTTCGTGGCGCTCATCCTCCTGCCGCTGATGCTGCTCACCGGCCTCACCATGTCGCCCGGCATGGACGCCGCCTTCCCCTTCCTCCTCGACCTGCTCGGCGGACGGCAAACGGCACGCACCATTCATTTCATCGCGGCGAGCGGCATCGTGATCTTCGTCGTGGTGCATCTCGTCATGGTGCTGATCTCCGGCGTCTGGAACAATCTCCGCTCCATGATCACCGGCCGCTACGTCATCGAGCCGGCGGAGGAGAAGCCATGAGCGGCGAGCGGAGCCTCGATCGGCGCGGCTTCATCACCCGTGGGCTCGCCGCGGCAAGCACCGCCTTCCTCGGCGGCTGCGATGACCTATCGGATCAGCCCTGGATACGCCGCGTCCTCGATTCGGCTGAGACGCTCACCCGCGTCACGCAAAGAGCTCTGCTGTCGCCCACCGCGCTCGCGCGCGAATTTAGCGAGGCCGACCTCTCGGCAGAGTTCAAGGCCAACGGCTCGACCGATCCCGACGACCCCGACTACAAGGCCCATGCGGAGAATGGCTTCGCCGACTGGAAGCTCGTGGTGGGTGGTCTCGTCGAGAGCCCGCTCGAGCTATCGCTCGCCGAGCTCCGCGCGATGCCCTCGCGCACCCAGATCACGCGGCACGACTGCGTGGAGGGATGGAGCTGCATCGGCAAATGGAAGGGCGTGCCGCTCAACAGCCTGCTCGATACCGCGCGGCTCAAGCCAAATGCGCGCTATATCGTGCTGTACTGTGCGGACGATCTTGGGCAAACCGGTACCGAGGCCGGCAAATATTACGAGTCGATCGGGCTTCCCGACGCGTTCCATCCACAAACCATTCTCGCCTACGAGATGAACGACCAGGTGCTGCCTGTTCCCCACGGTGCGCCGCTCAGACTGCGCGTGGAGCGGCAGCTCGGCTACAAGATGGCGAAATATGTGATGCGCATCGAGGCCGTCGATCAGATCGCCGGCATTCGCGGCGGCCACGGCGGCTTCTGGGAAGATATCGGCTACGAGTGGTACGCTGGCATTTGAGGCGTGGGACATAATTAAAAGGGACCCGCGGCAGCCG
>DASYIU010000243.1:0-2377 GCA_035997285.1 Methyloceanibacter sp.
GTCAACGCCAGCACGCTGAAGCGCCGCCCGGATGGCGACCTCGCCAAGCGCGTGCGCCGTCAGGCTCGACAGTGCGCCGTTGAAGGAGCCAACCGGCGTCCGCGCCGCGCTGACGATGACAATCTCTTCGTCTCTCATACTCATCTCCACTTCCCACGGGACCCAAGGTCATAACGTAGTGATTCGATCGGCGAAAGCCTACGCTTCTGGCCCCATTAAGGCTGCGGCAAAGCCTCTGGTGCTGCGCACAAAAAACGTGCTACTGATTTCGCAGTTGCGGCATAAAGTAGTCTTGGGGTCAGGGCGCCAAGGCGCAGGAGCGAAAGACACGTGGCAAGGGACGCGGACCAGGAGAGCCGGCCGGTCATCATCAAGAAATACGCCAACCGCAGGCTCTATAATACCGACACCAGCACCTATGTGACGCTTGAGGACCTCGCCGAAATGGTGAGGGGAGAACGAGACTTCGTCGTCTACGATGCCAAGAGCGGCGAAGACCTCACCCATTCTGTCCTAACCCAGATCATTGTCGAGCAGGAGAGCAGGGGCACCAACCTTCTGCCTATCGGCTTCCTGCGCCAGCTCATCCGCTTTTACGGCGACAGCATGCAGAAGCTGGTGCCGAGCTATCTCGAATTCAGCCTCGATTCGCTCACCCGCCAGCAGGAGCAGTATCGCCAGCGATTCGCTCACACCTTCGGCACGGCGGCGTTCGAGGCGATGCAGGAGCAGGTGCGGAAGAATTTCGCCACCTTCGAGCGTGCGCTCGGCCTGTTCAGTCCCTTCTCAGCCGCCTCCGGCGATGGCAGCAATGCTCATGGCGCGGCGGCCGAGAGTACCGAAGCGACGGCAGGATCGAACAGCAAGCCGAGCGGCGACGAGATCGCCACGCTGAAGGCCGAGCTTACGGCAATGCAGCAGCGGCTTGAGCAGCTCTCCCGCCGCTAGACTTTCGTCCGAATTGAAGAAGGGTCAGGCGGCGTTGGCCGCGAGCCGCCGCGTATGCGCCGCGACCAGGTCGGCCTCGACCAAAAGGCGCTCGTCAGAGGTTTCGGCCAAAAGGTGGATATGCACCTCGTTGGCGCCGCACTTGGCGCCTTCATGGCGGAGATGGGCGAGATTGAGGGTGGCCGCCTCGTCCTTGGTCTGACCGAAGGCCAGCGCCAAGCGCCTTCCGTCCTCGTAACGGCGGACGAGTATGTAGTTGGCCCGGGGAAGGGCAGGGCAGCCGATCAGCGTGTAGACGCTATGCAGATAGCGACGTCCCGAGGCCCCGCGCCAATAGTGGAACGCCTGGGCGAAGGCTGCCTCGGAGCAGACCAGCGCCGGCTCGTCGGCCGGGCCCCACTGGGCAGTCTCTGCTTCCACTTTGCGCATCCACATGGGTCCGGGGGTCCGTTAACTAGTAAATCGACCTGTCAAATGGGCTTGGCGATGACGAATTCAAGACGGCATCGCGAATCTCAAGAACAAAGGTAGAACACGTCGCGAGCTCCAGTCAAGCATTCAAAGGTTAACAGCTGGCCTACCGCCCGGTTCCTGCGCCTTAGACTCGGCCAAAAGGCGGCTCGAAGCGGTCTCGATGGCGCCGGTGAGTCGCTTCAAGAACTCGGCCTTGGGCAGTCCTGGCGGTATGGGGTCGAGGAACTCGACCACGATGGTGCCGGGCCTGCGCTTGAGGCTTCGCCTCGGCCAGAACACTCCAGAATTGAGCGCCACCGGCACGCAAGGGATTCCGAGCGCCTCATAGAGCAGGATAACGCCGGTCTTGTAGTCGGGGGGTGCGCCCGGAGGCCGCCGCGTGCCTTCCGGGAAGATGATGATCTCGCGCCCATCCCCCACCCGCTTCTTGGCCTCGCGCAGCATGCGGCGAAGCGCGGTGGGGCCTTTGTCGCGGTCGACCGGGATCATCTCGAATTTGCGCGAGAACCAGCCATGGAAGGGAATCCAGAACAGCTCCCGCTTCATCAGAAGCGCCGGGTCGCGGAAGAGCGGGATCAGCGCGAAGGTCTCCCAGGCCGATTGATGCTTCGAGGCGACGAGGCAGGCCCCTTTGGGCAGCTTCTCGTGGCCGCGCACCTCAAGCTTCGTCCCCACGATGATCCGCAAGAGAAACAGCTCGAAGCGCGCGTGCACGGCGAGGGCCGCCATGGCCCATCGGCGTGGTCCGAAAAGCAGCGGACTGCCGAGGACGACGAACAAGACGGTCGTCACATAGAACAGCACATTGAAGAGGAGCGCGCGCGCCATTCGGCTCAAGGACGGTTACGGCTCCGGCACGTCGGCGGCGATCGTGTTGCCGCCCGGCAGCAGCGCTCGCACGAGGTTGGTCGCTCCAAGCCGCCCGAGCGCCGGCAGATATTTCAGATATTCGGAG
>DASYIU010000244.1:0-2725 GCA_035997285.1 Methyloceanibacter sp.
GTTGCCGCAGCGGAAGCCATGGAGAAGGTAATCCGCTGATCCGGTACCAATCCGGTACCAATTCTCGCTTTGTGCTAATAGAAAAGCGCGGTTCCTCAGGCATTTTGTCCCGGCGTCACCTTAATGACAGATAGGTGACAGGACCTTAAGAGCCCAGAAACCCCGTGAATTAAGCAGTGGAAGAGACAGTGACCGGGTCGAAGCAGGAGGTGAGGAGAAGCCAGGCCGAACGAGAAAAAAGAGCGCGCGGTTCTTCTCCAGTGTCGCTCCTCGATCACGTTACTCAGGCGAGAAGGCCTCAACCGGCGCGAGAGCGCGTGCTATATTCTCCTCGGTGCCGGGATCCATGGAGAATGCCAATGCGCACTCTAGGAGTTTCCCAACCGCTTACCGTCGCAGCGCTTGCAGCGGTTCTCACCTTCGGAGCCGTTGCGCTATTGGCTTTCGGCGACGCCGCGGCCAACGAGCCTTGCAAGCCTGGTGTAGCACCCAAGGACCAACCTCCCGCTTGCATTGAACCCCGAGTTAATTGCGACTCGCGAAGTGCCAGCACTGTTATGCAATTCAAGGCACAGATGTGGGCGAGAAGGGCGGAGCGGCCGGCGGGATGCCCAGAGTGTGGGCCTTAGGGAGTGTGCATAGGATGCGCGGCAGTCCCGAATTGTATGCCTACGGTAGAGCAGGACCAGAAACCGGCGGTCCCACTGTTTCCGCCCAAACGAAAGCACGGACATTATTTTAACCACAATCCGTGCGGACGAAGACGGCCTGTAATCCGATCCTGCATTAGGGGCCGGACAGGGATAAGGCCTCAGATTGCGTTGAAAGCCCGAACCCTCGCTTGGCACTCTTTGTCGGAGAGCGCCTCGAGGGCCGAAGCGCTGCGGAAGAGGCTGTGGACAGGCACTTGTCCTAGCCGGTGGCGGCGCCCTTGTCGGTCTGGCTGGCGCGCTCCTCGTTGAGCATGATGGTGAAGG
Organism: Methyloceanibacter sp.; assembly: GCA_035997285.1. Classification (GTDB taxonomy): domain Bacteria; phylum Pseudomonadota; class Alphaproteobacteria; order Rhizobiales; family Methyloligellaceae; genus Methyloceanibacter. The sequence goes on from DASYIU010000244.1 coordinate 978, forward strand.
TCGAGCCTTTGCCCGGCATCGAGGCGATGGCGAGCTCGCCCTTGTGGCGATTGAGGATGTGCTTGACGATGGCCAAGCCTAGGCCCGTGCCGCCCTTCTCCCGGCTCGAGGCCACGTCGACGCGGTAGAAGCGCTCGGTCAGCCGCGGCAGATGCTCGGGCGCAATGCCGGGCCCATTGTCGATCACGGCGATGGCGTAGCGGCCTCCCTGGCGGCCGAGCGAGGGGATTTGCTTGGCCTCGACCCGCACTTGGCCGCCCTTGTCGCCATATTTGAGCGCGTTCTGCACCAGATTCTGCAGCACCTGGACGAGCTCGTCGCGGTCGCCGCGGACGATCGCCGGACGCGGGAAGCGCCCCACGTCGAAGCGAAAGGCGGTCTCGCGCACCAGCGGATCGAGCGTGTCCTTGGCGTGATTGAGGACGTCGTTCAGATCGACGAGGTCGGAAGGCGGGACATGGGCATTCATCTCGACGCGGCTCAAGGAGAGGAGCGCATCGATCAGGCGCGTCATGCGCGAGGCTTGCTCGGCCATGATGGGAAGGAAGCGCTCGCGCGCGCCGCTATCGTCCTTGGCGGTGCCCTGCAACGTCTCGATGAAGCCGCGCAAGGAGGCGAGCGGCGTGCGCAGCTCGTGGCTCGCATTGGCGATGAAATCGGCCCGCATCTGGTTGATGCGCTCGCCCTCGGTCAGGTCGCGGAGCAAGACGAGGATATTGCCGCCCCGCTCGGTCCCCCGGGTCAGAGGGGCGACCGTCGCCGCCATGCGCCGGCCCACGGGCACGCGCTCGGCATAGGTCACGGTGACGGCGCGGCCGCGGTCGGGGGCCCCGCTCACGGCATCCAGGAACTCCGGCGTCCTGATCACCGACGAGATGTGACTCTCTTCGCGTAAAGACGCGAAGAGGCCGCGCGCCGGAGCATTGCAGAACAGCACGTGACCCGCCGGATTGAGCAGGATCACGGGGTCGGGCAGCGCCTCGGCCATGACGTGCATGGCTGAGGCCGTTCGCGCGGTCGCCGCGGGGCGCACCAGCGCGGCGGTGAGTGCGTGCTCGCTGTCCGGGCGGGGCAGCAGCACCACCGAGGCGACGAAACTGACAACACCGATCAGGGCGAAAGCCTTGGAAAGGCCGGCGATGAGGACGAGAGAAGCCATGATGACGGCGACGGCGACAATCAGCCACAGCGACGCCTTAAGCCGTGCAGCAACCTCCCGGAAGGGCCGCATGACAGCCGCACCGATGCGCTCGAGAAGGCCCGTCGGCAGCGCCCGGGCGCCCTGCTCAGCCTGATCGCTCAACGGCTTTTCTCCCCGCGAACTCAACGAATCGCTCAGTGGATATTCTCCATGATTGCGCTTGGATTATCACGCTTTTGCGACAGGCAGGAGGGTGTTCAGTGACGATGCGATGACAGGGGGCGTGGGCGTGCTGGTTTCTTCCATTCTATTGATATAGTCGTGAGCCCGGGTCATGTCATGGGAGGGATGGGGAAACATGTCCAATAGCGTGCTGCTTGAAGATGTCGGCCCCGGTGAGGAGCTGCCGGGCTTCGATATCGACGATCCCGTCCTGCCCCCCGAGATCGCCGCCAAGGCGCTCAGGAGCGGCGGCTACCCTTATGACAAGCGCATGAAGCGCAACGAATACCGCAAGCAGGTCGAGCCGCTGCAGGTCGAGCTCGTCAAGCTGCAGCGCTGGGTCGAGCGGCAGAGCCAGCGCATCGTGGTCATCTTCGAGGGGCGC
>DASYIU010000245.1:0-7872 GCA_035997285.1 Methyloceanibacter sp.
GGCGACGTCTACATGCTGAACGCGCCTTATAATGGTGGCACGCATCTCCCCGACATCACCGTGGTCACGTCGGTGTTCGGCGAGAATAGCCCCGATCTTCTCTTCTTCGTGGCCGCGCGTGGGCATCACGCCGATATTGGCGGCATCGCGCCTGGCTCGATGAGCCCGAAGGCCAGCCGAATAGAGGAGGAAGGCATCTATATCGATCCCTTCAAGCTCGTGGCACGCGGCCGCTTTCGCGAGGCGGAGGCGCTCGAGCTCCTGACCAAGGCCCCCTACCCTGCGCGCAACCCGTCGCAGAACATCGCCGACCTGAAGGCCCAGGTCGCCGCCAATGAGAAGGGCGTGACGGAGCTCCGCACGATGGTGCGCCGCTACGGGCTCGGAACGGTGCGCTCCTATATGGGCCATGTGCAGGACAACGCGGCCGAAGCTGTGGCCCGCGTCATCGCCAAGCTCAAAAATTCACGCTTCGAGGTTACGACCGATCAGGGCGGCCTGATCAAGGTCGCCATCTCGATCGACCGCAAGGCGCAAAGGGCGACCGTCGATTTCACCGGCACGAGCGCGCAAGCCCCCGACGCCTTCAACGCGCCAGAGCCGATCACGCGCGCTTGCGTACTTTATGTCTTCCGCACGCTGGTCGACGATGAGATTCTGCTGAACGCGGGCTGCCTCCGCCACATCAAGATCGTCGTGCCCAGGGGATCGATGCTGAAGCCGCGTTATCCTGCCGCGGTCGCCGCGGGCAATGTCGAGACGAGCCAGACCATCGTCAACTGTCTCTATGGCGCCCTTGGGGTGCTCGGCTCGGCGCAAGGCACCATGAACAACCTCACCTTCGGCAACGAGCACTTTCAATATTACGAGACGATCTGCTCGGGCGCGCCGGCTGGCGAAGGCTTCGACGGCGCAGCCGCCGTGCAAACCCACATGACCAATTCGCGGCTGACCGACCCTGAGGTGCTGGAGCTCCGCTACCCCGTTCTGCTTGAGCGCTTCGAGATTGCGCGCGGCTCGGGCGGCAAGGGGAAATGGCGCGCTGGCGACGGGACGCTTCGCGTCATTCGCTTCTTGGAGCGCATGGACTGCGCCATCCTGTCGGGCTTTCGCAAAGTCCGGCCCTTCGGGCTCCACGGCGGAGAGGAAGGGCAACTTGGCGAGAATTGGGTGCGCCGCAAAGACGGACGTCTCGAGCGGTTGAAAGGCTCGGACCAGACGGTACTTGAGCCAGGCGAAGCCATCATCATCAAGACGCCGACCGGCGGCGGGTTTGGGAAAAAAGAACGAGCGGTCGTGATGTAATGTCATCATTTTGCGGTAGGCTCTCGCGGGGCTTTTGGAGAATGAACCGTGGTGCGGTCAAAAAAGGCGAAGGCGCACGGCCCAGGTGATGATCTCCAGCGCGCGACTGCGACCCGGCCTGCACCGATCGTCGCAGCCACTGTTGACTATGAGGGATGGCTCCATACGCGCATCCCTGTCGTCGAACCGGACATCCGGCTGAAGCACGAACAGATGGCGGGTTCGCTATTCGCGTTTCTGCGAGCAACCTTCTATCGCTGGGCTTCGCTATGGCCGGAGGTCTGCCCGGACCTCATCAAGGCGCCCGGGGTGTTGGCCGTAGGCGATCTCCATGTGGATAACTTCGGAACGTGGCGCGATACCGAGGGCAGACTGGTATGGGGCGTCAATGATTTCGACGAGGTGGCCAACATGCCCTATGCGGTCGATCTCGTTCGGCTGGTCACGAGTGCCATCGTTGCAAAACAGGAGAACGGACTGACCATCGACGCCAGCGGCGCGGCGACCGCCCTGCTTGAGGGCTATCGTGAATCGCTGGAAGCAGGCGGCAAACCATTCATTCTCGAAGAAAGCCACCCGGGTTTGCGCGAAATGGCCCTGGGTGCAGAGCGCGAGCCCATCCATTTCTGGTCCAAGCTCACCAATCTCCCCCGCCTGACGCCACCCAAGCGCCTTCAGCGACTGCTGCAACGGTCGCTCCCCGATAACGCCGGGGAAATCGCATTCTCGCACCGTATCGCCGGAGTCGGCAGCCTCGGTCGACCGCGATACGTGGCGACTGCCCAGTGCAATGGCGGCCTGGTCGCGCGCGAAGCGAAAGCGTGGTTGCCCTCGGCTTGGGGCTGGGCCCGGGGACGGCCGAAGGAGCGCGCCTTCTCGGTCCGGCTGCTTAAGCACTCTGTTCGGCAGCCGGATCCATACTATGTCGTCGAGGACGGGTGGGTCGTTCGTCGACTGGGGCCGCACTGTGGAAGAATCGAACTGGCGCAGTTCCCCAAGAAACGCGACGAACGGCTCATCCTGCGAGACATGGGGCGCGAGACGGCCAATCTGCATCTGGCGACGTCGGATCAGCGCAAGACCATACTGCGCGATCTGACTGAGCGAGGGCCGGACTGGCTCCTGGCGGCAGCCCAGGCCATGTCAAAGGCGACGGAACGGGACTGGACAATTTTTCGCACATCGCAATTGGCGGGCTAACGCCAACGGGGGCGCGCGGCGGCGCTTGCGCCGGTGCGGCAAGCAAAAAGGGCGCGGGACCGAAATCCCGCGCCATCTCTTTGTCGTTGCCTCTCTACGCGTCGCTCGTTCGCAGCGACCCGTTCGAGCTTGTTTACGCGTTCTGAACAGAACCGCCGCGGGCGCGCTCGGCCATGAATTGGTCGAACTCGGCCTTGTCCTTGGCGTGGCGAAGACGCTGCAGGAAGGACTGGAACTCGTTCGCCTCCTCCTGAAGCCGCCGCAAGGTCTCCTCACGATAGTCGTCGAAGGCGCGATTGCCGGTCGATCGGAACGGGCCCACGCCGCCGCCAAACCGCCGCGCCTCAGTGGTCAGATAGTCACGCCATGCCGTTTTGTTTCCGCATCCCATGCGTCCACTCCAGATCAGATAGGCCAATACGCCAAGGCCGATGGGCCACCAAAGAATGAAGCCGACGATCATGGCTGTGATCCATGCCGGCTTCCCATACTCGTCCAAGGTCGCAACCAGGTGCATCGAGGTCCTTCCTTCAGTGTGAATGTTATTCACATTCACATAGATGCTGCGCCTTGGCAAGGAGTCAAGGGGCGGCCGAAAATGTGATCCACGCCGGGCTCTCGCGGGGCCCGTTCGGGAACGCAAAAAAATCTTAATCCAGAGTAGGCTAGGTCTAAGTGAGGGAAGAATTGTGACGGCTAGCGCAGGGATATCGGGGCCTCCCATGGTGAGTTTCGGTCGCTGTCTTGCGGCTCTGGCGGCGGCGTCGGTGTTGCTCGCCGCCAATACCGCGGCGCGTGCGCAAGCGTTGTCGGATCGCAAGCCCAACGGCGGGGTAGCAAGCGCTCACGCCATGCCGGTGCAGGGCATCGACGTGTCTTACTGGCAGGGCGACATCGACTGGGCCAAAGCGCGCGAGGCCGGAGTGCGCTTCACCTTCATCAAGGCGACCGAGGGCGGCGACCATCTCGATTCGAAATTCCACGAGAACTGGGCGGGCGCACGAGACGCGGGTATCGCGCGCGGCGCCTATCATTTCCTCTATTGGTGCCGTCCTGCCGACGAGCAGGCGCTGTGGTTCATGCTGAACGTGCCGCCCGACCCCGACGCACTGCCGCCGGTGCTCGATGTCGAGTGGAACAGCCACTCCAAGACCTGCCCCGACCATGTTGCCCGCGACGTGGCGCTGGCGAAGATCAAGACCATGCTCGACGCCATGCAGGCGCATACCGGCAAGCGGCCCATCATCTACACCGACCCCGTCTTTTACCGCGACGTTCTGGACGGCGCCTTCACTGACTATCATTTCTGGCTGCGCTCGGTGGCGGCGGAGCCGGAGGTTCTCTACCGAGACCGGACCTGGTCGTTCTGGCAGTTCACCACGACTGGCACGGTGCCGGGCGTTGCCGGCAGGGTCGATCGCAACAGCTTCAACGGAACGAGTGGCGACTGGGGTCTCGTGCTGAGATGGCTGCAAGCTGGCCAGTGACCGCAGCCAGGCGCCGAAGCGCAATGACTCGTCATGGCCGGGCGCAGTCCCGGCCATCGACGTCTTTGAATTTGACTCGAAATTCGTGGATGCCCGGGAGCGCCCGGGCATGACGAACAGATGTTGCTCGTCGCTCAATTAACTGTCGCCGTCGCGGCGGGCAGAATGCCGAGTCCTTTCAAATAGATCAGCATGGCGCTTTCGAGGATCTCCTCAGGGCTCATCGGCACTTTCCGCGCCTGAAGATCGCCTTGGGCAAAGAGCGTGGCGACGCCGTGGGAGATCGCCCAGATATGCAGGCTCATGAGCTTGAGCGGCGGCCGCTCGGCCTCGGGGAGTGAGCGGCAGAGCGCCGCGGCCGCGCGCTGGAGAACGTCGAAAGAGCGCTCGGCGGAGGGCAACGTCTCGGCCTCGGCCGCCAGCATGATCCCCGTCTCGAACATCACCGCGTAGCTCGCCGGCTCCTCGCGCGCAAAGGCGAGATAGGCACGCCCGAGATTATCGAAGGCCGAGAGCGGGGTGGGCACGCCGTTGTTCCATGCCATGTCGAGGCGCGCGGCAAAGCGCTCGAAGCCGCTCTTGGCGACCTCGGCGAGAAGCGCGTCGCGGTCGCGGAAATGGCGGTAGGGCGCGGCGGGGCTGACGCCGGCGAGCCGTGCCGCCTCGGTGAGGCTGAAGCCGGCCGAACCATATTGCTCGATCAGCTTGCGGGCCGCCTCAAGCAGCACCTCTTTGAGGTTGCCGTGGTGATAGGAGCGGGGCCGGCGCCAGCCGGGTGGATCGGAGGAGCCCATGTAAAGGGCTATTACATGAAGCCCAGCGAGTCGGCTAGCCGAAGCGCCCTTCTCGCTCGCCTCGATCTATTGAGCTGCCGTCTTTGGTCGAGACAGCAGGCGCCCGATCTTTGGTGCTTTTGCCGGTCGTATGCCGGTCGCCAGCGCTCAATGACACCCAACCTAGAACGAAGGCGGCCGGCGACCCAAAGATCACGCAGATGACGGCGAGCGCGAGCGCGCCAATGAAAAATCTCATCACAACCCCCCTGAGAGTGAGCCCGGCTATTGCGGGGGTTGGGCGTCGGTTGCTGACGGGCTGGTGAGCCGCATGACTGGAAAGTCATAAGGCTCCTTCACCGCGCAAGCGCCGACGATCAGCGTCGAAGCAAGACAGAGCGCGGTGGTCGTGCCGACCAGCGCGGCTCGAATGGTCCGCGAGTGTTGGTCCATAAAACGCCTCCCTTATTGCGGAGGAGCTTCGCATGCGAGGTGCAAAGAAACGGACCTACGCGGCCGCCAAAATTAGCCAACGCGGTAAATGAAGTGTCGCTGACCTGGCGAACGTCGTGGCCGATTAAGGCGAACGGCGTCAGGAAAGCACAACTGACGGTTCGGGACGCAAGGGCCGATGTCTCTTGCGGATTCTTTCAGAGGACAACCGGGAAATCGGTCGACGTTAAGCTCGCGGCATAACGCCGCCGTGATAGTTTTCGCCTCACCCACGGCCCGGAACCATGGTCAGACCAGTGGCGGCCGGGGAAGACGGGAGCTTTCATGAACCAGCACGAAACGGCCGAGCCGGTGCGCACCGAGAAGCCGGACTTGCGTTCATTCTTCCTCGCCGAAGCGCCGGCGATCGCCGGGCTCCTCAGCGCCCTAATCGCCTATGCCTTCGAGGACGTGCTGTTCGCCGACCTCAACAATTACCCGCTCACCATCCTGCTGTTCATCTGGCTGTTCGGCACCATGACGTGGTGCGCCTTCGGCGTGGTGCGCCATGCCGATGCGGTCGCTGTCCGGCTCGGCGAGCCTTACGGCACGCTCGTGCTCACCCTTTCGGTAATCGTCATCGAGGTCTCGCTGCTCGCCGCCATCATGCTGCATGGCGCGAACAACCCGACGCTCGCCCGCGACGCCATGTTCGCCACCCTGATGATCGTGCTGAACGGCATGGTCGGCACGGCGCTGCTCATGGGGGCGCTGCGCTATTGGGAGCAGGAATACAATCTTGAAGGCGCCCGCGCCTTCCTCGTGGTCATCGCCTCGCTTGCGGTCTTCGCCCTCATCATCCCGAACTACACCAAGACCGAGCCCGACCCGAGCCAGGCCCCGCTCAAGGCGGTCTTGTTCGCCGCCATCACTATCCTGTTCTACCTCGTATTCGTGGTCATTCAGACCATGCGCCACCGGGCCTTTTTCGCCGAGCCCAAAGGCAACGGGCGTTATGCGCGACAACGAGGGCCGCACCACGGGTCTAGAAACGGGTCGCTTGGCTATCATACGCTGATGCTCTTGCTCACCATCCTTCCCGTGGTGCTGCTCTCCGAGTTACTCGCCATCATCGTCGATTTCGGCATCGAGGATCTCGCTCTGCCGGCGCCGCTCGGCGGCGTGATGATCGCCATCCTCGTGCTCTCGCCCGAGGGGCTCACCGCCTTTCACGCTGCGCTCGCCAATCAGTTGCAGCGTGCGGTGAATGTGTGCCTAGGCTCAGCGCTCGCCACCATCGGCCTTACCATCCCGGCGGTGCTGACGATCGGGCTCATCACCGGGTACGAGGTGCATCTTGGACTCGACGAGGTTCAAACGGTGCTGCTCATCCTGACGCTGTTCGTCAGCGCGCTCACATTCGGCGGCGCGCGCACCAATGTGCTGCAAGGCATCGTGCACTTGCTCCTGTTTATCGTCTATTTCGCGCTGATCTTCAGCCCGTGAGGGGCGGCGAGGGTGCTCAGCCTTTCACCCGGCGGGGGTCGTGGCCGTAGGTGTTGCGCGCGCGGATGACGCCGTCGCGGCCATGCAGCAGCGCCTCGGTACGCTCTTTCCTGGCGATAGACTTGGCCTTTTCCCAGGCCTCGCTCTGGGTTTTGTAGACGGCGAGCGGTTGGGAATCCCCTTCGGCCTTTACGGCCCACCGTTCCCCATGGCTGACCACGTGCTGGTTCTTGCCCATGGCTCCCCTTCCCCCGCGCGCTCCCGGCTGTTCGTCACTATAGTCGAGCCCGGTCCGCCATAGAAGCAAAGCCAACGGTTTGGCGGTGTGCTACATCAGGGGTTTAAGGCCCGCCTCGCTTTCGTCCTTCGCCACGCAAACATGGAAGCACGCCTCCTCCCGAAAGAGCCGCTAAAGATCGGCTGGCGCGAATGGGTCGGGCTGCCCGATCTTCGCGTCGGCGCGATCAAGGCCAAGATCGACACCGGCGCGCGGACGAGCGCGCTACACGCCTACCGCATCGAGCCGTTCCGCCGCGGCGGCGCGCTCTGGCTCCGTTTCGAGCTGCATCCCATCCAGCGCAGCGAGGCGATGAAGGTCGCTTGCGAGGCGCACGCCATCGACGAGCGCACGGTGCGGAACTCGGGCGGAGGGGTGGAGCGCCGCTACATCATCAAGACGCTGCTCAAGCTCGGAGATGCGTCATGGCCGATCGAGCTTGCGCTCGCCAATCGCGACCAGATGGGCTTCCGCATGCTGCTCGGGCGCACCGCACTCCAGGGCCGCGCGCTGATCGAGCCGAGCCGCTCCTATCTGCTCGGGGCGCGCCCCCCGCGACCTCGCCGCAGGCGGAAGACGCCGTCCCTGCGGGCGAGCAAATTGCTGCGATAAACCCGGACCCCGGCCACGAGAGCCCCATGAAGATCGCGTTGCTCGCGCGCAATCCGCACCTCTACAGCCATCGGCGCATCTGCGAGGCAGCCCGCGCGCGCGGCCACGAGATCGAGGTGGTCAACACGTTGCGCGTTTCCATCAACATCACCTCGCGCCGGCCCGCGCTCTATTATCGTAGGCGCCGGCTCGAGGATTTCGACGCGGTGATCCCGCGCATCGGCGCCTCGGTGACCTTCTACGGTCTTGCCGTGCTGCGCCAGTTCGAGGTCATGGGTGT